>JBGQHA010000117.1:0-7761 GCA_041497735.1 Dehalococcoidia bacterium
GCGAACGCGACGCGCACCTGCCCCAGGATCTCCGCCTCGCCGAGCACCATGGAGTCGATGCCGGCGGCAACGCGGAAGAGATGCTGCGCGGCGTCCTTGCCGGAGAGATGGTAGAAGGCTTCGTCTGCAACGTCCGCGACGTCCTTCAGCTCGCGCAGCAGCGCGATCACGGAGCCGGCGGCGATCGGGTGGTGCGAGGCGAGGTACACCTCGGTGCGGTTGCAGGTGGAGAGCAGGACGGCCGCGCCGCCGAAGCGTGGAAGCGCGTCCGACAGCTCCGCCGCGGAGAACGCGAAGCGTTCGCGCACGGCGACCGGCGCTGTCTTGTGGCTGATGCCGACGAGGGTGATGTGCATCAGCGCTCCGAGGACAGCGAACAATGTAGGGACAGGCCCGAAGGTCTGTCCTGACAACCGGAAGGTCGTCGCCTGAGCGGCACGGTGGACAGAGCTAACGCTCTGTCCCTACGAGGCCGGCTGCTGATCGTGTTGTGCATGTAGCTCGTTCTCTCCTCCCCGACGGCCTGCGGCCGTCAGAGCGCACCTGAACGTACGCTCCTACGTCTTCGCTGTCAGGCTGAAGCCTGACCCGCGGTCATTTAATTTGAGCCTCCGACGAGCTCCGGTACGAGCTCCTCGACGCCGAGGCCCTTCAGCAGCCGCGCTTTCGCCTGGCGGTGCTTGCGCTGCGCCAGCAGCACCCGCAGGTCCTCATCGATCGCTTTCTGCCAGAGCTCCGCGTTCGGCGCGATCTTGCGCGCGCGCAGCTCCTCGCGCACCTCGGCGAGCAGATCGGCCAGCGGGGGCATGTCTTCGGTGAGATACGCCTCCAGCTCCTCGCGCAGCCTGCGCGCGAGCGCCGGGCTCGTCCCGCTCGTCGACGCGGCGACGACGATCTTGCCGCGCCGGATCACGGCGGGCAGGATGAAGTCGCAGTTCTTCGTATCGTCCGCGGCGTTCACCCACACGCGAAGCCGCTTGCCCTCGGCCGAGACCGCGTCGTTCACGGCACCGTCGTTCGTCGCGACCATCACCACTTCGTAGCCCTCCAGGTCTCCCTCGCGGTACTCCCGTTGCTGGAGATCGATGCGGCCTTCGGCCAGCAGGCCCTGCAGATCCCGGGTGAGCTTGGGGGCGATGACGGTGACGTTGCCGCCCGCCGCCAGCAGCCCTTCGACCTTGCGCTGCGCCTCACGTCCGCCGCCGATAACGACGCAGCGCCGGTCCTGCAGCTCAACGAAGATCGGGTAGTAACCCATATTAGGGTCTCTCGTCTTCTTGCTCACGGCGCTCGGCTTCTCGTTCCAACGCCTCTTTGCGTTCGTCTTCTCTGAGCTCTGCGTTCGGGAGCGCCGTTTCGGGCTCCGCGTGTAACAGGGCATCCTGTCGCTCCCTCTCTTCTTGAACCCGAGAGAAGAGGCGAAACCACATCGGCCACAACGACCACCTCATCGCTGCTTCTCCGCAGCTGGCCGGCGCGGCGCTTCGTACGCCTCGGTGAGGCCGATCAGTACCTCGTCCGCGAGCGCGGTCACCTGCTCGTACGCGCCGAGCGCGTCCGCGGTCGAGAGTCCCTGGCGCTGGCTCGCCTGCTTGGTCGCGTCATCGAGACTGCGGCGGAAGAAGATGAACGCCTCGACGGCCTGCGCCAGCGGCAGGCCTGAGGCGCCGAGCTCCTGCCCGTACTCATGGCCGAGCGATCGCGCGTCCTGCAGGAGCGCGGCGCGGCGGCTTCGCCGGCTGAGGTAATCGGCAGCGAGAGCGGCGAGCCGGCGGCCCAGCGGGCGCAGGCGCTCTCGGATCGTTTCGTCGACGGTGGCGTACCAGGGCGCCTCGCGTGCGGGGCTGCGGTGCAGCTGCCGGCGAATGCGCGTGACGGCGAGGTCGCCTAGCTCCCGGTAGCGCTTGCCCTCGTGGCCGCCCGCGAGCAGCTCACGCACGTCGGACTCGGCGAAGCGCCTGTGGCCGCCCAGCGTCCGAAAGGCGCGCACCTGGCCGCTATCGGCCCAGCGGCGCAGTGTCGACTCATCGATGCCGAGCAGGCGGCAGGCCTGCCCGAGCGTGAGCCAGCGGTCGCGCTCGAGCGTAGAGTTGGAGGCCTGATAGGTCGTCACGAATATACCCAAACCTGTGCAATGATTTCAGGTGCGGGGCTAATGAGTAGATTTTATGTGGAGCGTAGGTTTGTGTCAAATGGCGAGCGGGGCAGGGCCTACCGACTCCAACGTGTTTCGCGAGGGGCCAGATTCCTCGCTCCGCTCGGAATGACAGAGAACATTCCGACAACAAACGTAGGGGCGGCCTTCATGGCCGCCCGCTGCCTCGCGCGCTTCGACAGACTTCGCAAACAACAACACCGGTACACCACTCGCGAGAGATCAGATTCCTCACTGCGCTCGGAATGACAGAGCACATCCCAACAACAAACGTAGGGCCCGCCTTCAGGCCGCCCGCTGCCTCGCCTGCTTCGCCAGGCTCAGCATGACCCAAGGGCGCCGCGCCTCTTGTGTCCCCGAGCTTGCCGAAGGACGACGCGTTGCAGGAGGTCTAAAGACCTCCCCTACATTTTTGCCTAGGCCAGACCAAAGAGCACTTCGAGGCCGCGCACCAGCTCCCTACGCTGCATGACCTCTCGCGTGGCGAGCATGACGCCGGGCATGAAGGAATCGCGGCCGGTGGTGTCGTGACGGATGCGCAGCGTCTGGGCCTGGCCGCCGAAGAGCACCTCCTGGCTGGCGACGAAGCCCGGCAGGCGCACACTGTGCACGGTGATGCCGCCGGTCTCCGCGGCGCGCGCGCCTGCCAGCGGCTCCAGCTTCGGGACGTTGCGCTCGAAGGGCCGGCCGCGCGCCGCGAGCATCTCCCGCGCTGTCGACAGCGCCGTGCCGGACGGCGCATCGACCTTCTTGTCGTGGTGCAGCTCGATGATCTCAGCGGAGTCGAAGAAGCGCGACGCGATCTTCGCCATGTGGATCATGAGCACCGCGCCGATCGCGAAGTTCGGCGCGATGACCGCGCCGACGCCACGCTGGCGGCAGGCGCCGTCGAGCTGCGCGAGGAAGTCCTCGGACAGCCCTGTCGTGCCGATGACGAGCCGCACGCCGCGTTCGATGGCGGCCAGCGCGAACTGCGGCGTCCACTCCGCGTTCGTGAAGTCGATGATGACGTCGGGCTTGACGCGATCGAGCAGTGCGGGCGCATCGGCGCTGATCGGCAGCGCACCGGTGCCCGGCGCATCGAATGTGTCGCCCTGGGCAAACTTCTCCAGCACGCCGACAGGCTCCATATCGGGCTCGCGCGCGAGGGCGGCGAGCACCTCGCGGCCCATGTTGCCCGTGCCGCTGACGACAACCCGGATCGGCATGGCCCGCTCAGCGTACACGCTCAGCTCGAGGAAATGAAGACGCCCCCGGCTGTTCGCCGAGGGCGTTCGTGTCTCAATCGATGTTCGTTACGGGATCGGGTCGCCTGAGATCGTCGGTCCGGGCCGGTTCGAGGGAGAGCTGCCCCCCGTGACGTTGCCGCCGGTGGTGCCACCAGGTCCGCGCTGGCCGCCGCCGAAGCGAGTGCCCGGGCCGAACCTGCCGCCGCCTCCGCCACCGAAGCCACCACCTCCGCCCCGGCGCGGCGGGCCGCCCCGGCCGCCTCTATCCCCGCCGCCACCGCCGCCTCGACCACCGCGATCGCCTCCGCCGCCACCGAAGCCACCGCCTCCGCCCCGGCGCGGCGGGCCGCCCCGGCCGCCTCGATCGCCACCGCCGCCGCGCGGCCGCGAGGGCCGGAACGACGAGTCGCGTGGTGGACCCTCGGCCGAGACGCCGGCCGGCTGGGGCTCGCCTCCGCCATCTTCGCCGGTGAGCACGGCGCGGCGCGACAGGTTGATGCGCCCGAGATTGTCGACCTCGATGACTTTCACCATGATCTCATCGCCGAGCGAGACGACGTCTTCGACGCTGGGCACGTGGTAGTCAGCGAGCTCACCGATGCGCACCAGGCCGTCCTTGCCGCCGGGCAGCTCGACGAACGCGCCGAAGTCGACGATGCGTACGACCTTGCCGGTGTAGATCTCGCCGACCTCGATATCCTTGGTGAGGCCTTCGATAATCTGGATGGCGCGATCCGCCATCTCGCCATGAGTCGAACCGATGATAATACTGCCGTCATCTTCGACGTCGATCGTGCACTTCGTCTCTTCGATGATGGAGCGGATGACGCGGCCGCCTGGGCCGATCACCGCGCCGATCTTCTCGACCGGGATCTGGATGCGGTACATGCGCGGCGCCCACTTCGAGAGCTCCGCGCGCGGCTCGCTGATCGCCGCCTGCATCTTGTCGAGGATGAACATGCGAGCATCGCGCGCCTGGGCGAGCGCCTGCTCCATGATCTCCAGCGTGATGCCTTTGACCTTAATGTCCATCTGGAGTGCCGTGACGCCCTCGCGCGTGCCGGCGACCTTGAAGTCCATGTCGCCCAGCGCGTCTTCGATGCCCGCGATGTCCGTGAGGACCTTGAACTCGTTCCCTTCGCCCTTGATGAGGCCCATGGCGACCCCGCCGACAGGCGCCTCGATCGGCACACCGGCATCCATAAGGGCCAACGTGCTGCCGCAGACGCTCGCCATGGACGTACTGCCGTTGCTGGACAGCACCTCGGAGACGAGACGGATCGTGTACGGGAACTTCTCTTCGTTCGGGATGATCGGCTCGAGCGCGCGCTCGGCGAGCGCGCCGTGGCCGATCTCGCGGCGGCCGGCGCCGCGCATCGGGCGCGCCTCACCGACCGAGTACGGCGGGAAGTTGTAGTGGTGGAGGAAGCGCTTGCGGTCTTCCGGCGCCAGCGTATCGAGCTTCTGCCGCTCCGCGAACGAGCCGAGCGTCGCGATCGAGAGCACCTGCGTCTGCCCGCGCGTGAACAGCCCCGAGCCGTGCGTGCGCGGCAAAACGCCTACCTCGCACGAGATCGGGCGGATGTCAGTGGGGCCGCGGCCGTCGGGACGGATGCCGCGCTCCAGAATCGATGAGCGCACGGTCTCCTTGACGACTTCATCGAGCGCAGCAACGACGTTCTCGACGCCGTATTCTTCGCCGAAGCGCTCTTCCAGCTCCTGGCGCCGGATGTCCAGGCCGGCCTGGCGCTCTTCCTTGACGGCCTCGAGGATCTCCTCGAGGCGGCCTTCGAGCGCGGCCTTCACGGCATCCTTCACGCCAGGCCGAAGCGGCTCAGCCTTGAACTGCATCTCGGGCTTCGCGGTCTTCTTGATCAGCTCTTGCTGCAAATCGATGATGTCCTGGTTCGCCCGCTGGCCGAACTCGATCGCCTCCAGCATCGTGCTCTCGGGCACCTGCTTGGCGCCGGCCTCGACCATCATGATGGCGTCGCGCGTGCCAGCGACAACGAGGTCGAGCGTGCTCTCCTGGAGCTGAGCGTACGTGGGGTAGATGACGAATTCGCCGTTGATCTGGCCGATGCGCACCGAGCCGACCGGCCCGGCGAACGGCACGCCGGTCATGCAGAGCGCAGCGCTCGCGCCGATGGTGCCCAGCACGTCGGGGTCGTGCTCCTGGTCCGCGGACAGGATGGTGATCACCACCTGCACATCGCGGCGGAAGGCTTTCTGGAACAGCGGACGGATCGGGCGGTCGGTGAGCCGGGCCGCCAGGATGGCGTCCGTGGTCGGGCGGCCTTCGCGGCGGAAGAAGCTGCCCGGGATGCGCCCTACCGCGTAGAGCCGCTCCTCGTAGTCTACGGTGAGCGGGAAGAAATCGATCCCTTCTCGCGGCTTGTCGCTGATGCAGGCCGTGGCCAATAGGATGGTGTCACCGTAGCGGACGGTGACAGCGCCGCCGGCCGAGCCCGCGAGCTGTCCTGTTTCTAGTGTAAGCGTCTTCCCGCCTATGTCTCGTTCGAATCGTTCCGCCATAAGGCGTTGGTTCTCCTTTGTGATGTAGATTCGGCTTCTGCAGCCAGTGGTTCAGATATTGTGCAGCATGGCCCGCGAAATGCGGGCGAGCGCGGAGCCTCCTCCGCGAGTGTGGTGTCCGGGCCGTTTCTCCTCCCTACGCGCGGAAAGGTCTCCGTCTTACTTGCGGAGGCCGAGTTTGTTCAGCACATCGCGGTAGCGCTGAACTTCGGTGCGGTTGAGGTACGCCAACAGCCGGCGTCTCCGCCCGATCAGCTTCATCAGCCCACGCTCCGTGTGGAAGTCCTTCTTGTGGAGGCGCATGTGGGCGGTGAGGTCGTTTATCCGCTCGGTCAATAGGGCGATCTGAACTTCAGGGGAGCCTGTGTCCCCCTGATGCCGCGCATGTTCCTGGACGATCGTCCCGCGTGATTCTTTGGTGAGCATCTATGCTTTGCCGTCGAGAGCGGCTGTGGTATCCTCGTTCAACCTATCAAAGTCTAGCACGCGACTGATTATAGGCGCAACCGCGCTTGGTGGGGCGCGTTCTGGCAGGAGGCCGCCGATGCCCCGCGTCGGCATCGTCACCGACTCGACGGCCTGCATTCCACCCGAGCTGGCGGGAGAGCTCGGCATCGAGGTCATCCCCCTCTATTTGGCCTTTGGGGACGCCACCTACGCGGATGGCATGACGGCCGAGGCGGCCGAGTTCTACGAGAAGCTTCGGACCGCCCCCAGGCCACCCAGCACTTCGGCGCCCTCTCCCGGGGGCTACGCCGAGGCGATCCTGCGCGCCGGCCGGGATGCGGAGTCGGTGGTGTGCATCACGGTCGCGCGGCAGTTCAGCCACATGTACGACGCCGCGACCCAGGGGGCGGCGCTCGTCCGCGAACAGGCCCCAAACCTCGACGTTCGCGTCGTGGACTCGACGGCGGCAGCGATGGCGCAGGGCTTCGTCGCGCTGGAGGCCGCGCGCGCAGCCCAGGAAGGCACAGGCGCCGACGACGTGATCGCGCGGGCGGAGGCCCTCATGCCACGGGTGCAGCTCGTCGTCGTGCTCGACACGCTCGTGTATCTGGGCCGCAGCGGGCGCGTGCCGAGGCTCCTCGTGTGGGCTTCGTCGCCGCTGCAGCTCAAGCCGATCGTGGCGTTCCACCGCGGCGTCTACAAGCCTGTCGCCTTCGTCCGCACGATGCGTCGCGCGGTCGACCGGCTGTTACAGGAGCTGGAACGGCGAACGGCGGGCGCGCCGCTGCACGTCTGCGTCCATCACACGAACGTCCCCGGTGAGGCGGAGGAGCTGGCCGAGCGCGTTCGCGCATCGCTTCGGCCGAAGGAGCTGCTGGTGCGGGAGTTTACGCAAGTCATGGGTGTGCATACCGGCCCGGGGCTGCTGGGCTTCGCATTCTATACGGAACCGTAACAACCAGTCAGACGGCTGGCTGGCTTGCGCAATTGTGTCCTATACTAGTCAAGCGGATTTCGAGAATCACCTACTGGCTCAGCCGGCAAAGGAGACGATCCAGTGAGTAGAGCGCAGCGCCGCGCGACGCGTCCGTCCAGCCGGCGCACCCCGGTCAAGCCGCAGAAAAGCGGCGCAGGCATCCAGATCCCGTGGATACCGATCGCGGTGCTCGTCGGCATCATCGCCGTCGTAGGAGTGGTGGTCTATATCGTGATCCAGGCCGGCAAGCCGGCGAAGCCCGGAAACGCCAAGGCGGCAGCGTACGAGATGGACCATCAGGACGGAGCGCCCGGCGAGTGGGTCGATCTGCCGGATGCCTGGGCCGACGGCACCAAGATCGCCCACTACGGCCAGTCATCGGCGGACGGGCCCAACACCAACGCGCACGTGACGCACAA
>JBGQHA010000118.1:0-7734 GCA_041497735.1 Dehalococcoidia bacterium
CGCGTTTCGAAGAGCCAGCCGACGCTACCCGATTCGCCGAGATTGCCGCCGGCTTTGGCGAAGATGTTGCGCACGTCCGAGACCGTGCGGTTGCGGTTGTCGGTCAGCGCCTGGACCAGGATGGCGATGCCGCCCGGCCCGTAGCCTTCGTACACGACCTCCTCGATGACGGCGTCGCCACTTTCGCCGGTGGCGCGCTTGATCGCGCGCTCGATGTTGTCTTTGGGCATGTTCGCCTCGCGCGCGCGGTCGATGGCGAGACGCAGGCGCGGGTTGCTCTCGGGATCGGGGCCACCCTGGCGCGCGGCGACGCTGATCTCGCGGCCAAACTTGGTGAAGACCTGGCTGCGCTTTGCGTCGGCCACGCCTTTTTGGTGCTTGATCGTCTTCCACTTAGAGTGACCGGACATGGCTCTCGATTCTCGAAGTTCGATACTCGAAGCTCGACGGCGTCTGAGCTACGGCACATTGTAGCAGCGCCACAGAATTTAGGGGCGGGTTTCAAACCCGCCCCTACGAATCCGAGAGCCCCGCGTACATCTGGCGCGAGTGCGCGGAGAGCGCCTGCGCGTGGGCGTCATTGCTGAGGGACGTGTCGAGCGGGTGCCCTCTCCCCCGGCCCCTCTCCCCAAGGGAGAGGGGTGACGCATGTCGGGGTGAGGGGGGCCGGCGTGGCTAGGCGCTCGTGAGCGCCTGATGCATCTCGTCCGCGTGCGCCGCGAGCTCACGGGCGTGGGCCTCGTTGCTGAGAGACGTGTCGAGCGGGCTGATGGAGACGTAGCCATCGAGCACGGCGCGAATGTCCGTGCCGGGGTGGGCGTGCCGCGTATCGGCGACGAGCTGACGCTCCAGCCGCTCGTGCACGCCGTCGCCCTGCTCGGCCAGGTGGACGTAGCCGCCCGGCGCGACGCGCGTGATCGAGACGCCCTTCAGCTCGCCGACGGGGAGTGCGGGAATGTTCACGTTGAGGAACGAGCCGTCGGGGATGGCGCCTGTGGTGACGTTCGCTGCCATCATCCGCGCGACGGCAACGCCGGTGGCCCATTCCGGCTCCGGCAGGCTGCCGTCCGGCTTCTGCTGGAGGTCGAGCGAGATCGCGAACGAGGTCACCTTGCGGAACGCGCCCATGAGCGCAGCGCCGCATGTGCCGGAGAGGAAGAAGTCGACGCCGAGGTTGGCGCCCGGGTTGATGCCGGCCGCGACGACGCTGATCCAGCCTTCCTTGAGCCGGCGCAGTCCGAGGAGCACGCAATCGGCCGGGGTGCCGTCGACCATGTAGCCCTTGACGCCGGGGATGCGCTCGGGCACCTGCTGCACCTGGATGTCGCGACGGTAGGTGACCATCGTGCCGGAGCCGGATGCCTCCGCGGCGGGCGCGACGACCATGACGCGTCCGATCTCCGACATCGCCTCGGCGAGCTTCCAGAGCCCAGGCGACTCGATGCCGTCGTCGTTGGTGACGAGAATGTGGCGATCTGTCATGGTGTTTTCTTTCCCACGCCGGCGAAGAGATCTGTCTGGTGGCGAGGGGCCAGATTCTTCGCTTCGCTCAGAATGACGTACCCAGCGTTACGTTGTCGATCAGCCTCGTGGCGCCGACGCGCACCGCCAGCGAGACGAGTGCACACTGCTCGACGCGGTCCAGCTCACGCAGCGATTCCGGGCCGGCCACGCTCACGTAGTCTACTTGGGCGAGCGGCTCGCGGGCAATCAGCTCGCGCATGGCGGCGCGCAGGCGCTCGGCGTCACGCTCGCCCTTGGTAAACAGCGCCTCGGCCTCGCGCAGCGATCGCGAGAGGACGAGCGCCGCCTCGCGCTCGGCCGGCGAAAGGTAAGCGTTGCGGCTGCTCATCGCCAGGCCGTCGGGCTCGCGTACGATGGGCAGGCCGACGACCTCGATGTCGAACCGCAGGTCACGCACGAGCTTGCGCACGACGACGAGCTGCTGCGCGTCCTTGCGCCCGAAGTATGCGTGTGTTGGCTCGACGATGTTGAACAGCTTGGCGACGACAGTTGCAACTCCGCGGAAGTGGCCGGGGCGGTGCGCGCCCTCCAGCATCTCGGTCACGCCTTCGACGTCGACGAAAGTGGACGCGCCGGGCGGGTATATCTCATCGACAGAGGGCATGAAGGCGACGTCAACGCGCTCGTCGCGCAGCAGCGAAAGGTCGCGCTCCTCGTCGCGCGGGTAGCGCTCGAAGTCCTCGTTCGGGCCGAACTGCGTCGGGTTGACGAAGATGGAGACGACGACGCGGGCGTTCTGCTCGCGCGCCGCGCGCACGAGCGAGAGGTGGCCCTTGTGCAGGTAGCCCATCGTCGGGACGAAGCCGACGTCGCCGGGCAGCGCGCGCCGCAACGTGCGCATCTCCGCGATCGTGGCGACGACGTGCATGCCTACGGCAGCGCGGGGATCGAAGGATGGGCGGCGTGATGCTTCCCGTTCGAGCGGACCGGCTCGATCTTGTCGTCGGTGGTGAGCAGCTCGGCGAGGGCGCGCTCGTCCATCGAGAAGCTCTGCTCCTCGGTCGGGAAGCGGCCTTCGCGCACGTCCGACGCATACGCGGTGAGCGCGCTGCGCATCAGCTCGCCGGCGTTCAGGTAGCGCTTGGTGTGCTTCGGCGTGAACTCATCGAACAGGCCAAGGAGGTCGTGGAAGACCTGCACCTGTCCGTCGCAGCCCGCGCCCGCGCCGATACCGATCGTGGGGACGCGCAGCCGCTTCGAGATCAGCGCGGCGAGCGCGGCCGGCACGAGCTCGAGCACGACGGCGAACGCGCCTGCGCGTTCGAGCGCGAGCGCGTCGTTCATGAGCCGGATGGCGCTCTGCGGCGTCTTGCCTTGCACCTTCCAGCCGCCGAACTGGTGCACCGCCTGCGGCGTGAGGCCGATGTGGCCCATCGTGGGGATGCCGGCGTCGACCAGCGCGCGGACGGTCTCTGCAACGGCGACACCGCCCTCGAGCTTGATCGCGTGCGCGCCGGCCTCCTTGAGGAAGCGAGCGGCGTTGCGCAGCGCGTCCGTCGGCCCCGTCTGGTAGCTCATGAAGGGCATGTCGGCGACGACGAAGGCGCGCTTCGCGCCGCGTGTCACCGCCTTAACGTGGTGGAGCATCTCGTCCATGGTCACCGGCACGGTGGTGTCGTACCCGAGGACGACCATGCCGAGCGTATCGCCGACGAGGATGATGTCCGCGCCGGCCTGGTCGACGAGCCGCGCCGACGGGAAGTCGTACGCCGTGAGCATGACAATCGGCTCGCCCCGGCGCGTAAGCGCGCGGATGTCGTTGATGGTGACGCGTGCTGACTTCGGCATGAAAAAACCCTTTCGACCAGGGGCCGAAGGGGCAAATGCGTCTTCGATCTGCGCCGTCTCGGTCCCTGTGGATCCGAGCAGCGATAGCTGTTTCTATCGATGCTCGCTGGGCGTCCGCCTGAGGCGGATCGCCGGCAGCCTTAGTATAGCCACACTGCGGAAGTTGTCAAGAGGGCGGCTGTCGTTGTAGGGGCGCATGGCCATGCGCCCTACAATTTCGTATTGACACGCCGCTGTCTCGCGGCTAAACTAGTCCCCAACCAGTAACGAAAGGAGACCCGAGCATGCAACAGCGAGTGTCCGTCTTGGTCTTCGCTTGTCCGCGTTCCCGGGCCATCGCACTGTAGGGAGCTGACGCTTCCGCGCGTGTCGGCCGGGACCGCCCGGCCGTTTTGATTTAAGCGCAAGGAGCGTCATGTCACACAAGCTCACCAACCGACAACTCCGTTCTCTCAAGAAGAGCCAGGAGAACAGGGAGCGGCACGGTCAACGGAAGGAAGTCCAGCGCCAGCGCCAAGCGGAGCTGGCCGCTCGCCGCGGGCCGTCGACTCGGCGGCGCGATTGGGCGGCGGACGAGGACGCGCCGTCCTTCGAGAAGATCCGCCGCGTCCGAGTCGAGGTTCCAGCAGCGGCGCCATCGGCGAGCGAGGCAGCCTCGGCGACGGGTCTCGCCGGAACGGTCATCGAAGTGCGCTACGGCGACTCGCTCGTGTCGTGCGAGGGCGCCGTCGTGCGCGCGGCGCTCTCGACCGCCCTGCGCGCGCTCGATCCGTCAACCCGCAGCCCGCTTGCGGTGGGCGATCGCGTGCAGCTCGAACCAACTGGCGCCGGCGAGGCGCGCATCGTCGCGGTGCTGCCAAGACGCTCGGCGTTGCGGCGCTCTGTGTACGACCCGTCCCGCGACTCCGCGGCGTACAAGCGCCAGGTCATGGCGGCGAACATCGATCAGGTCGTCGTCGTCTGCTCGCCCGTCGAGCCGCCGTTTCGGGCGCGGCTGATCGACCGATATCTTGTCGCAGCGTCGCTCGATGAGCTACCGGTCGTGATCTGCCTGAACAAGAGCGACCTGGGCTTGCCGGCCGGCGTCGAACGCAACCTCGATGGCTACGCACAGCTCGGTGTTCGCGTCCTGCGGGCGAGCGCATCGACGGGCGACGGCGTGGACGAGGTGCGCGCGTGCATCGCGGGCGGCGTGTCGTTGTTCACCGGGCACTCGGGCGTGGGCAAGAGCTCGCTGCTGAACGTGCTCGAGCCGGGGCTGTCGTTGCGCGTGGGCGACGTCACGCAAGCGGCGGGGGGGCAGGGGAAGGGGCGGCACACCACGTCGTCGGCGCGGCTGGTGCCGCTCTCGCTACCGGAGACGTTCGTCGTCGATTCGCCGGGGATCCGCGCGTTTGGTGTGCGCGGCCTGGCGCCGCGGGAGCTCGGCGCGCACTTCCCGGCGATCGGGCCGCTGGCGCAAGGGTGCGCCTACCGCGACTGTCTGCATCGTCGCGAGCCCGGCTGCGCCGTCGATGATGTGTCGCGCAGCGATCGGTTCCTGCGCGAGCGGCTGGAATCGTACCGGACTGTGTTGAGCGAACTGCGGTAGGAGGCTCGGCAACTGGCTACAGCCTCAAATATCAGATTTGCGTAGGCTGTTCCTAGGGCGATGCCCTGTCGGGCCGGTTACACTCCTGGCGTAATGGCGCGTAAACGTGGCTATGAGCTCGGTCGGCAGCTTACTCCTCGGGACCAAGAAGTACTCGCCCTACTGCGGCGAGGCTTAACTGACGCGGAGATCGCCGCAAGCCTCGGCATCAGCCGGCGCGGCGCGAGCTACCACGTCTCGCAAATCATTGCGAAGCTCGAAGTGCGAAACCGCTACGAAGCGGCGGCGTGGCCAGATCGGCCGCCTTGGCTGGCTGGCTTACCCTTTATCGCAATGTGGCGCGAGCTGAGACGAGTGACGGCCAATGTCGCGACGCACCTGTCGGCCCCCGCCGCCGCTGCTGCTTTGGCGACCGCCCTCCTAGCCCTCGGCGTCCTCGCGTTTTTCATTGCGAGAACTCCTCATCATGACGCGACCATTCAAGCGAGCGGGCCAACCGTCGCGTCTACCGCGCGGGCGTCTACGCCGCGTGATGACAACGTTTCGGTGGCGATTGTTCCCTCGGCGACTCGAGCTCCCGCGGCCGCTGCAAGACCGACGGACGAAACGCCTCCGTTGGCTGTCGTTGTCACAGAGGAGGCCGAAACGCCTCTGGTCACGTCAGAAGTGACGCCCACGCCCACGCTGCCGGGCTGGCGTGTTATCTCGGCCGGCAACGGTCATGCCTGCGCTATCACCAGCGTAGCGTCGTTGAAGTGCTGGGGACATAACGAGAGGGGTCAACTCGGAGACGGAACCACGAGTAACTCATCGCCGCCTGTGACCGTCGACCTCGGCCTCAGCGTCATCGATGTGGTTGCGGGAAACTTCTACACCTGCGCAGTGACGATTGACGGGGCGGTCTCGTGTTGGGGCTT
Source organism: Dehalococcoidia bacterium (assembly GCA_041497735.1). Taxonomy (GTDB): domain Bacteria; phylum Chloroflexota; class Dehalococcoidia; order DSTF01; family RBG-16-68-14; genus JBBDXS01. Next base: position 5,821 of record JBGQHA010000118.1, read on the forward strand.
TGATAACTATTCAGGTCTGCTGGGTCCCGGCGTCACGCAGAGCTCGAACCCGGTCAAGGTGATCGAATCAGGCAGCGGCGTGCACGAAGTAGCAGGCGGGATTCAACACGTGTGCGCACTCAACGGCGCCGGTAAGGTGCTATGTTGGGGCTGGCAAGCCGCACCTGGTATGCGCGATCATGGGCCTCCCCTCGAGGTTTCAGGGGTGGAAGGGGTTACTTCAATAGCTGCTGGCTCGGAGCAGACCTGCGCAGTTCTAGACTCAGGGCACGCGGAGTGTTGGGGAGGCGTTTGGGGTCCGAGCGAACTAGTGGACGGTAGGGGCCAGCCACTTGTTGACGTCACCCAGATCAGCGCTTGGTCCGGTGTTTGCGTGCGGACCAATGGCGGGTCAGCGCAATGCAAGAGAGGGATCAATGTCGACGGTGATTTCGAGAGCGTGGTCGACGATTCCGGAAGCCCGCTGACCGGGATCGTCGACGTCCAAGGCGACTGGTACCGAGGTTGTGTGCTCACTTCCGATGGAAGAGTCAGATGTTGGAACAATCCTACCCCGACCGATTCTGGAATCATTACTGCGGTCGATGTGCCGGGGCTCGAGAGTGGAGTCGCGTCCTTGGGCAGCTACTATGGGGGCTGCTTTATGATGCAAGACGGAACTGCAGAGTGTTGGGGAGGCAACGGTACTCTGGAGGATATCGTCGGCATCCGCTGACAGTCCGAATCACACGCATCCTGCCGCGCCGACTGGCGGAGCTATAATCGCGGCATGCGCTCACGTAAGACCGATCCGGAGCTGCCGATCGTCCTGCCGTTCCAGCCCGGACCCGCCAGCAACGGCGAGTTCGTCCCGCGCGACCCGTCGCCCGCGCACCGGGCGATGGCGGCGCTGGCCATGGAGCGCGCGGAGGCGATCGCGCATAAGCAGGGCATCGACCGGCGGCGCTTCTTGCTCGGGCTCGGGGGCATGGCGGTCACGCTGGGCGCGATCAACGCCGTCGCGTGCGGCGGTGGCAAGAAGCCCGGCGGCGTCTACGTCACGCCCGCGGACGGCTCGCCGGAGGCGGCCTGCGAGATGCTTACCGGCGACGAGTTCATCTTCGATATCCAGACGCACCACGTGAACCCGGGCACGCCGCCGGGCGCGGTTGTCGCGCGGCTCTTCCAGAGCGTGAACCCGAACTGCGATGCCGGCGTGCCGGAGTGCTTCGGGCGCTACTACTACATCAAAGACGTCTTTCTCGATAGCGACACGACGGTGGCAGTGCTGTCCGATACGCCGTCGCCGAGCGACGCGCAGGACCCGCTTACGTTCGAGGAGATGCGCAACACGCTCGAGACGATCGATATGCTCTCGTCGGGCGGCGCGTCGCGATCGCTGCTGCACAGCATCGTCGTGCCGAACGTGGGGCGCATCGAGGACCAGCTCGACCAGATGCAGGCGCGCGCGGAGCAGCTGGACGTGTCGGCGTGGAAGGTGTACACGCCGTACGCCGGCACGACGGGCAAGGGCTGGTTCCTGGACGACAAGCAGTACGGCATTCCGGTGATCGAGAGGGCGCGCGAGACGGGCGTGAAGATGATCTGCGCGCACAAGGGCCTGCCCCTCTTCGGTTTCGATCCGGCGTACGCGTCGCCGCGCGACATCGGCGTCGTCGCGAAGGCGTACCCCGACATGAAGTTCGTCGTCACCACTCGGGCTACGACCCTAACAGCACTGGCCCGGAAGGCCCGTACGATCCGGCGAACGCCGACCGCGGCGTGAACGCGCTAGTGAAAAGCCTGCAGGATAACGGCGTCGCGCCGAACAGCAACGTCTGGGCCGAGCTGGGCTCGACGTGGCGCGGTGTGATGTCGGACCCGACGCAGGCCGCGCACGTGCTGGGTAAGCTGCTGAAGTATGTCGGCGAGGAC
>JBGQHA010000119.1:0-7697 GCA_041497735.1 Dehalococcoidia bacterium
CACGGGCTTCATCATGACCAAGATGGACGGCGACGCGCGCGGCGGCGCCGCGCTCTCGATCCGCGCCGTCACCGGCCTGCCGATCAAGTTCATCGGCACGGGCGAGAAGACGGACGCGCTCGAGCCGTTCATCCCCGATCGGTTCGCGTCGCGCATTCTCGGCATGGGCGACATGCTCAGCCTGATCGAGAAGGCGACGGAGACGATCGGCCAGGATGATGTGCAGCGGCTGGAGAAGAAGCTGCGCACGAAGACGCTCGATCTGGAAGACTTCATGATCCAGATCCAGCAGATGAAGAAGATGGGCCCGATCAGCAACCTCGTCGACATGATCCCGGGTTTGGCGGGCGTCAAGTCGCAGCTCAAGCTCGATCAGGTGGACGAAAACTTCTGGGCGAAGGCGGAGGCCGTCGTCCTCTCGATGACGCCGGAGGAGCGCAAGCATCCGGACGTCATCAACGGCAGCCGCCGCAAGCGCATCGCCCATGGCAGCGGCACTACACCGCAGGAGGTGAACCGCCTCCTGAACCAGTGGAAGGAAGCGAAGAAGATGGCGCAGGCGGTTATGGGCGGGAAGGGCCCCAGCCTGCTCAAGATGCTCGGACGCTGAGGGAGGAACTATGCTACGCATTAGACTACGCCGGGTGGGGAAGAAGAAGCAGCCGATGTACCGCATCGTCGTCGCGGACTCGCGTTCGCCGCGCGACGGCGATTTCGTGGATGCGATAGGCTACTACCACCCGATGGCTAACCCGTCGACGATCGTGCTCGACCAGGAGCGCGCCAAACAGTGGCTCGACAAGGGTGCGCAGCCTTCGGACCGCGTCGCCAAGATCCTGGCGATCCAGGGCGTGTCGGAGATCCCGAAAAAGCTCGCGACGCGCATCGCGCTGGGCGAGCAGCGCGCGAAAGACGCCGCAACAGCCGCGAAAGAAGCTCCGACGGCCGAGGCGGAAGCGCCCGCAGCGACTCCGGCACCCGCCGCAACGCCAGCGCCGGCGGCTGCCGCGCCAGCGCCCGCAGCCGAAGCGTCTGCCAGCGAGGCCGCGGCCGAGCAGCCGCCTGCCGAAACCGCCGCCGCGGAGCCGCCGGCAGGATGAAGGACCTCATCGAGTTTCTTGCCCGGTCCCTCGTCGATCTCCCGGACGAGGTGCGGGTCGAGGAAGAGCAGGACGACGATCGCGTCATCCTCCGCCTCTACGTTGCCGAAGGCGACATGGGCAAGGTGATCGGCAAGCAGGGACGCATCGCCAACGCGATGCGCGATCTTCTGAAGGTGGCGGCGGCCCGACAAGGCGGGCGGGCCAGCCTCGAGATCGGCGATTGAACGAAAAAAAAGAAGAGGCCCGCCCGGGCCGCCGTCCTCGCCCACACGACAAGAGCCGCGCCCAGGGTTCGTCGCCGTCGGCTTCATTCGCGGGCCGCACGGGCTGCGCGGCGAGCTGAAGGTCGATCTCCTTACGGCGCGCGCGGAGCGCTTTGCGCCGGGTAGCACACTGCAGGCCGGCGAGCACACCTACACCGTCCAAAGCGCACACATGCACCAGAAGACGCTGCTGCTCGCCCTGCGCGGCATCACGAACCGTACCGGGGCGGACACGCTGCGCAACCTGTTGCTGGAAGTGCCCGAGGTCGACCTGCCGCCGCTCTCCGAAGGCGAATACTATCGCTACCAGCTGATCGGTGTCGAGGTCTTCGACGCTGCGGGCGAGGCGCTCGGCCGCATCGAGGACGTCATCGACACGGGCGCGAACGACGTCTACGCCGTGCGCAACGCCGATGGCGAGCTGCTGGTCCCCGCCATCGACAGCGTGGTCCGCGCAGTCGACCTGCCGGGCCGCCGCATGGAGGTCGATGTGCCGCCCGGGCTGGAACGCCGGCCGCCCGAAAAACGCCGCACCAAGCGCTAGTCTCTACCCTTCGGAAGACCACCCCCTGCCTGACCGCATGAGGGAATGCCCTACTAACGGCAACGATGGCCCCCTAGTCGCGTTCGGACTGCCCACTGCCGTACCGACAATCTAAGCGAGGTTGCAACGTGGCCTTGATCAAGATCGGCGGCAGTTCCAGGAACCGCATCGTGTTGCTGACGGTGAGTATGGTCGCGCTGGCGGGCTTGCTCGTGAGCGTCGCGTCCTACGTGCGCACGCAAAGCCTGGCCGATTCCTACAATCGCGCCATGGAGAAGGAGCTGCAACAGAAGGGCCTGGCTTACGGACAGACGGCCCAGAGCCTGTACAGCTCGTTCGCGGTCGCTTCACCGGAAGGGTTCCAGGTGTTGCTCAGCCAGGCTGCAAACGATCCCTCAGGTCTGATTTCAAACTTCAGTGCGGACGTGCGCGGTCAATTTCAGAACGACCCGTTGGGTTACGAGGCCTGGCTGCCAGACCCCTCCGCCCCAGGCGGCTACACGCTGCTCCTTCGGCGCGACCTGCCCGGAGGGCGCGGCGTTCCAGAAGACGATGCTAGCATCGCAACCCTGGTTACCCAAACAGGCGCAATAGGTGAGCCAGGAACCAGAGTGGATAAGCAGGAAAAGAATCTCCACTATTCATTCCTGATCAGCCTGAACGAGACTAAGCTCGTCGTCGTCGCGACGCTCGACGTGAGCGAGGAGTTCGCCTTCATCGACGCGCAGCAGGACCATGCGCTGCGCGAGGCAATCATCTTCTCGGCAAGCAGCGTGGCATTTGTCGCCCTGGTGGGCGGCGGACTAAGCTTCATGGTCTCGCGCACGCTCACCAACCGCAAGCGGGCGGAGGAGGCGCTGCGGGACAGCGAGCTGCGTTACCGCACGCTGGCTAATCTCTCTCCCGTAGGTATCTTCCGCAACGACCGGGAGGGGCGAAATGTGTATGGTAATAGACGCACCGAGGAGATCCTCGGCGCGCCTTCGAGCACAATGTCCGGAGCCGGCTGGGCAACCAGCCTCCACCCTGACGACCGCGACCGGGTGCTCAGCGAGTTGGAGGAAGCGCGCAGACGCGGACGCGACTTCCAATCTGAGTACCGGTTCGTTCGTCCGGACGGAACAGCCGTCTGGGTCCTGGGTCAGGTGACGTCGGAACAAAATTCCCGCGGAGAGATCATCGGCTACGTAGGCACGATTACGGACATCAGCGAGCAAAAGCACCTGCAGGAAGATCTGCGCGAGCAGGCGCGGCGGGACCGTCTTACCGGCGTCCTCAACCACGGCGCGATCGTCGAAGAGCTACAGGACCTCCTGGCTGCGGCGAAAGATACACACTGCGCCGTTGCGATGATCGATGTCGATGGCATGAAGGCGATGAACGATACGTTTGGGCACCAGATGGGCGATCTGACACTGCAAAAACTCGCCGAGGTGCTTCACCAGGACGGCGCCATAGTTGGGCGTTATGGTGGCGACGAGTTCATCGTGGTGCTGCCCGGCGCCGCGCGCGAGGACGCCGAGCGCTACCGGCAGCACGTCATTGGTACGCTGGCGGAAACTCGCCTGGACGACCCGGACACGCAAGCTCACGTCCCGCTTTCGGCCACGATCGGCATCGCGATCTACCCGGAAGAAGCAGAGACCATCGTCGACCTGATCAAGCTTGCCGACAGCGCGATGTATGGGCAGCGGCGCGAGCGGCCAATCAGGTCAGGAGCGCGGACCCGGCGCTCGCCGGCCGACGACCGCGCTGCGCAGATCGTCGGCGAGATCGTGCCGCTGCTCACATCACCGGGCGAGATCGACACCAAGCTACACTTCGTTGTACAGCGCCTGCTCGTCAGCATGGGGTACGACGCCGTCACGGCCGTCATGTTCTCGCCGCAGCCGGGTGGACCGGCGCGCTCCGCGACCGTTGCTCGCGTCGAGAAAGACATCATCCTCGATTGGGACGAAGAGCAGACCAGGGAAGGCGAGCCTTCGCCACTGCGCGCCCTTCTCGAGCAGGTGAAGCGTCCCTTCATCATCGATGACATCGCGCAGGACGAGCGCCTGAGTCCATCCCAACGAGAGCTGCTGCAGAAGGCCCAGCTCCGATCTGGCTTGGTGGTGCCCATGATCTGGCAAGGACAAACGCTCGGAGCGCTCGCCGTGGGCTCGAAGCAACAGCGTGCCTATGCGCCGGCGGACGCCAGATTGTTGAACACCGTCTGTGCGCAGGTCACGGCGATCGTGCGCATGAGCTCGCTGGTCGAAGAGCTCCAGCAGGCCTCCGCGCAGCTCACCGAAGGCCATGAAGAGACCGTCATCCTGCTCGCGGCAGCAGCAGAAGCGCATGACGGCGCGACAGGCCAGCACCTCCACCGCATGCAATCACTCGTGCAGGCGCTTGCGCTGGAGCTCGGCCACAGTGAGGCTGAAGCGAAGGAGATCGGGCTCGCGGCTGTGCTGCACGATATCGGCAAGCTGTTTGTGCCAGAGACGGTGCTCACCAGCAGCCGCCCGCTCGGCGAGGAAGACTGGGCCCTCATGAAGCGCCACACGACGCTCGGCCAGCAGTTCCTGAGCGGTCACCACGGTTTCGCGCTCGCGACGACGATTGCGCGCCACCACCACGAGCGCTGGGACGGCGCCGGCTACCCCGACGGCCTGGCCGGCGAACAGATTCCGGAAGCGGCGACCGTCGTTTCGGTCGCAGACGCGTTCGATGCGATGACGAGCCATCGCCGCTACCGCCAGCGGCTCTCCGTGGTAGATGCCGTCGCCGAGATCGTGGCGTGCTCCAGCACGCAGTTCTCAGATCGCGTCGTCGAGGCGCTGCTGCGGTTGCACAAGCGCGGAGAGCTTCGAGCCGCGCGACGGCATGTCGCACGCGCCGCGTAGGTGCCCGTTCGAAAGCGGACTAGCCCTTCGGCAGCGCCGGCTCCGCCAGCCCCTGGTAGAGCTGCCGGTAGCGCGCCAGGTTCTCGATCACGAGCTGCACATAGCTCTCCGTCTGCGAGAAGTCGATCTCCGCCACGAAGCGATCGACGTCGCCTCCCGAAGCCTTCTGCCAGCGCAGGGCGCTGCCCGGCCCGGCGTTGTACGCCGCGAGCGCGGCGTAGATGTCGCCGCTGAAGGTATCGAGCTGTTGATGGAGATAGTGCGCGCCGAAGAGCAGGCTGGTGTCCGGCTCGAAGAGCTGCGCCGCATCGAACGGTGCGAGCTTGAAGTCCTGAGCGATCGCCGAGCCGGTGGCCGGAACCACCTGCGTGAGACCGAGCGCGCCCGCCGTGGAGCCGGCCAGCGGATCGAAGAAGCTCTCCTGCCGTACGAGCGCGAACAGCAGCACCGCGGGCACGTCCTCCGCCAGCGCCGCGGCGTCGGCCGCGTCAGCGAACGGCGCCGGGTACGCCAGACGCCAGAGGTCGGGCGGCGCGCGCTCCACCTGCGACTCCGGCAGCTGAGCCAGCAATCGCGCCGCGGCTCTGGACGAGAGATCGATCATTCCCACGCCTTGGAAGTAGTGCGATAACTCCAGCAGCAGGGCGGGATTGCGCGACGCCTGGTCGAGCAACACGCCAAACTCGGCGCCGGCCTGCCGCGTCATCCCTAGCGAGAGCAGCGCGCTGCCTGCGCCCCAGTGGGGGGAGGCGAAGAGCGCCTGCTGCGCCAGGAGCGGCTGGCCCGCGCTCTGGCCGTTCAGCCACGACTCGATTGCGGTCCAGTCCGGCTCCTGAGTCGAGCCGAGAGAACCGGCGCGCACCGTGCCGCTCGCGTCGCCGAGCAGCACGGCCGCGCGCAGGCCGTAGTATTCGTCCGGCGCCTCCTGCCGGAGCGTCTCCAGGACCGACCTGGCGGCATCGTTCTTGTGCGCTGCGGAGAGCGCTTTGCCCTGCCAGAGCAGGGCTCGCTGCCGGACCTCGTCCCGCGATGCCTTGGCGATCGACTCGAACGCGCTCGCGGCGTCGACGTAGTTCCCGCTGTCATATGCGAGCAGACCGAGATGGAATCGCGCGTCATCGGCAAAGCTCGAGGAGGGGTAGCTGTCGACGAGGTTGGAGTAGGCAGAGGCGGCTTCGTCCGAGCGGCCGGCTTGCTCCAGCAACCGGCCCTGCCACCACAGCGCGTCGTCTGCGAGCGAAGACGTGGCATCGAGCTGCGGGACGCGGCTGTAGTGCGTGATTGCGTCTGCATCGGCGCCGTCGCGCTCGTCGAGCGCGCCGAGGTAGAACGAGGCGGCGGCCTGGCTCGGTTCACTACTGGCGATGACCTGCTCGAACGCCGCGCGCGCCTTGCCGTTCTCTCCGGCGTAGTAGTACACGAGGCCGATCTGGTACGCGCCAATCATCCTCATCATGACGGTGGGATTCTGCTCCACTGCCTGGAGGGCAACCGCTGTGTCCGGGTACTGTTCGATGATCATCTGGGAGTTCGGCACGAAGGCGTAGTCGGCGAGCGGGTGCAACGCAATCTCCATGAGCCCCGACCGCCAGAGCGCGAGCGCTTGGTCGGAGTCCAAGGAGCTGTCGCTGCGCAGCCGGCCGTACCAGTCCAGCGCGTCCGGCGGACTCGTGTTCTCAAACGCCTGCGCCATCTGCAACTCGAACGCCGACCTGATCGACGGTGGCAAGTCCTGGGCGAGCACCCCGCTCGCCTCCGAGGCGGCCTGCGCCGTTTGTCCGGCGCTCGCCAGCGATTCCGCCTGGCCGATGCGCGCATACGTCTGGGCGGGGCCGCCAGCCTGGAGGTAGGCCGCGTACAGCGGCAGCGCGGCAAGGTCGTCACCCGATGCGGAGAGCGCTCGAGCGAGCATGAACTGCGCATCGCGGACGTCGGCATTCGCCGGCGCTTCCAGGAGATACGCATCGAGCTGGTGGGCTGCGAGCGAACTGCTGCCTTCGCTCAAGTACAACTTGGCGAGAGCGAGGCGCGCGGTCAGCCGCTCAGCGGGACGCCCGCGCGCCACCACGGCGAGCAACGCGCCGGCCGCCTTGTCGATCTGGCCACCCCGGGTGAGCTGCGAAGCCAGCTCGAGGTCGGGCGGTGACTCCGTCGGTGTGGGCGTCGGCGGAAACGTCGCGCTGGGCGATGGTGTCGCAGATGTCGCCGTAGCGCTCTGGGCCGAAGGCGCTGCGCTGGCCCGACGCGGCATTCCGTAAGCAAGGGCGACGGCTGCGATGAGCAGGCCAAGAAGTGGCCACGCGGCAGCAATGTGAGCGACCTGAGGAGCGAGATGAGGGGTTCGGGGCGGTTTGATCCTCATCATGTGCAATGGTACACTCCCCGCCGATCCCGAGCAAAACGAGGTAGTACGTTTACCTATGGGTGCGTTCACCTATCCACGTAGCGAACCCGGAAGCGCCGGCCACATGGACCTGGTCGAGCAGCTCAATACCAATACGACCAGGCTACGGAGCGAGCTGGCCGGCCTGCCGGAAGCGACGCTCGCCCGCCGCCCCAGCGAGAACGAGTGGTCGATCAAGGAGATCGTCGGCCATCTGCGTGACCATGCGCAGTTCCTCCAGCGTCGGCTGTACATGATGATCAAGCTCGAAGAGCCGCTGCTGCAGGCCTACGACCAGGAGGTGTTGGTGCGCGAGGGCAATTCTCAGGCAGTGCCGATCGAGCAGCTCTTAGCGGAGTTCTCCGCGCAGCGAGGCGAGACGATCGACATGCTCTCCGAGCTTGTGCATTGGAACTGGGCGCGCACGGGCCGCCACGGGGAGCTAGGCAAGATCAGCATCCGCCAGCTCGTCGACCGCGCGGTCGCGCACGACGAAGCGCACCTGGCGCAGATCAGGTC
>JBGQHA010000120.1:0-7682 GCA_041497735.1 Dehalococcoidia bacterium
ACGCGCTACTCCACCACCGGCTCCAGCCTCGCCGCGAACGCCCAGCCGATCATCATCGAGGGGCCGCTGGGCCAGTTCGCGCTCGGCCACAACGGCAACATCGTGAACGCGGACGTGTTGCGCTCCGACCTCGAAGAGCAAGGCACCGACTTCTCGACAGGCACCGACTCCGAGGTGATCGCGCAGATGCTCGCGAACGCGCCCGGCGCAACATGGGAGGAGCGCTGGACCTACGTGATGCGCAGGCTGGTCGGCGCCTACTCGCTCGTGGTGCTCACGCCGCACGAATTGATGGCGGCGCGCGATCCGATGGGCAACCGCCCGCTCTCGCTTGGCAGGCTCGACGGCGGCTGGGTCGTCGCGTCCGAGACCTGCGCGTTCGATCACCTGGGCGCCACGTTCATCCGCGAGATCGAGCCCGGCGAGGTGATCCGCATCAGCGAGGCAGGTGTGGAGAGCATCCGCGCCGCCGAGCCGCAGAACGCCTTCTGCATCTTCGAGTACATCTACTTCGCCCGCCCGGACAGCGTCCTCAATGGCAAGCTGGTCTACCCGGTGCGCATGGCGCTCGGCGCGCAGGTCGCGCGCGAACATCCCGTCGATGCCGATGTCGTCATCGGCGTGCCCGACTCCGCAACCGCGGCCGCCGTGGGCTATTCGCAGGAGTCCGGCATTCCGTTCGTCGAGGGGCTCGTGAAGAACCGTTACGTGGGCCGCACGTTCATCCAGCCCGACCAGCGCATCCGCGAGATGGGCGTCCACCTCAAGTTCAACCCTCTGCCGGAGATGCTCGAGGGCAAGCGCCTCGTCGTTGTCGACGACAGCATCATCCGCGACACGACGGCATCGCGCGTGGTCGCCATGTTGCGCAAGGCCGGCGCGAAAGAAGTGCACATGCGCATCACCTCGCCGCCGATCATCTCGCCTTGCTTCTTCGGCATCGATATGGGGACGCGCTGGGAGCTCATCGCCGGCCGCCTCTCGGTCGAGGAGATCCGCCGCAAGATCGGGGCCGACTCGCTCGGCTATCTGAGCGTTGAGGGGCTGATCGAGGCGGTCGGTCTCCCCAAGGACAAGTTCTGTCTCGCCTGCTTTACGGGGAAGTACCCGGTGCCCGTGCCGTTGCAAATGGACAAGCTGGCGCTGGAGCCGGCCCTGGGCCGCGACCGGCACGAGTTCGAGTGGACGGACGCCGTACCATCAGTCACCCCCGCGCCGTAGGCAACCTTCTTGTCACCCTGAGCGCAGCGAAGGGTCTGGCCCCTCGAATATGACATCACGACCATCCGATCTGCCCCTCACCTACGCCGCCGCCGGCGTCGACATCGACGCGCGCAAGCGCTTCATCGACCGCATCCGGCCGCTCGCGCAGGCCACGCACCGGCCCGAGGTGCTGGCCGGCGTCGGCCCGTTCGGCGGCCTGTTCGCGCTCTCCGGCTACCAGAATCCCGTTCTCGTCTCCAGCACGGACAGCGTCGGCACCAAGGTGCGCATCGCTGCCGCGCTCGGCCGCTACGACACCATCGGCGTCGATCTCGTCAACCAGAACGTGAACGACATCATCACCGCCGGCGCGGAGCCGCTCTTCTTCCTCGATTACATCGCGTCGTCCACGCTGACTTCGGATGACAAGGCCGCGCTGGTCGAAGGAGTTGCGTCGGCCTGCAAGGAAGCCGGCTGCGCGCTCATCGGCGGCGAGACGGCCGACATGCCCGACATCTACGCTGAGGGCGACTTCGACATCGTCGGCTTCGTCGTCGGCGCCGTCGAACGCGACGCGATCATCGACGGCTCGTCGATCCGCGCGGGCGACGTGCTGCTCGGCCTGCCGTCGAACGGCCTGCACACGAACGGCTTCTCGCTGGTGCGGCGCGTCTTCGGCGTCGGCCTCGGCGGCGACGCGGGCGAGGAGCGCGCGCGACTCGGGCGGGTGTACCCCGAGCTCGGCCACTCGCTAGGCGAGGAGCTGCTGCGCACGCACCGCTCTTACGTGCGCAAAGTGCTCGCCGTGCGCGACAAGGTGAAGGGCGTCTCACACATCACCGGCGGCGGTCTCATCGAGAACGTCCCGCGCATGCTTCCTTCGGCAAGCTCAGGACAAGCCCCGACGGGTGCGCGAATCGACCGCTCGGCGTGGGAGGTGGCGGGCATCTTCCGCCTGATCGGGCGAGAGGGTAACGTAGCGGAGGACGAGCTCTGGCGCACGTTCAACATGGGTATCGGCCTCGTCCTCGCCGTCGACCCGTCGCAGGCGCCCGCCGTCCGCGCAGCCCTCCCGGAGGCGGTAGTGGTTGGCGAGGTGGTGAAAACGAAAGAAGACGACCCCCGCGTGGCGTTCCGCTAGACTGAAGCCGTTCCATGCGCGCGATCATCGCACCGTACGATAAGACCGGCGCCGCCGCGGCCCGGAGGCCTTCATAATGCCGCGCACTGCCGTCCGGCCCATGGGCCCGCTGGCCGAAGATGTCGCCTACGTCCGCGACCGCATTGTGCAGGCCTACAAGCCGGAGAAGATCATCCTCTTCGGCTCGGCCGCTACGGGCAACGCGCGCGAGGACAGCGACCTCGATCTGCTGATCATTAAGCGTACGCACAAGCCCTACTTCAAGCGGATCAGAGAGGTGAATCACGCCATCCACATCTGGCGTTCCACAGACATCTTCGTGCTAACGCCCCAGGAGCTGGAACGTGGCGTTCGCGAGAACCGGTTCTTCCTAACCAGAGAGATCCTGGCCAAAGGCAAAGTGATCTATGACCGAGCCACTATCCGCCGACGCACGCGTGTGGCTTGAGAGCGCCCTGCGGGATCGCGGCTGGGCCAAGTATGACCTCGATGGCGGCTACTATGCCCAGGCTTGTTTCGCCTGCCAGCAGGCGTTTGAGAAGCTGCTGAAGGCCGTTCTCCTTGCGCACGGTGTTCCTTTCCCCAAGCTCCATGAACTCGTGCGGCTGGTCGTTCTCTGCTCGGAGTTGGACGAGCGAGTCGGTCGGTTTGAAGAAGACGCGAGAAACCTGGACGGCTACTATATATCGACGCGTTATCCCGACCTTGCTTCGGAACACGATTACACAAAGGAAGAGGCCGAAGAGGCGCTTTCCGTCGTTGATGGCGTCTTGGCCGCCCTTCGGCCTATCATCGAGAAGAAGCTGGGCGATCAAGGTACATGACCATGCGCGCGATCATCGCACCGTACGATAAGACCGGCGCCGTGGAGCTCGCCCGCGGGCTCCTCGAGCTCGGGTGGGAGGTCTACTGCACCGGCGGCAGCCAGCGCCACCTCACCGAGGCGGGCCTCGCCGTGCACAGCATCTCGGAGCTGACCGGCTTCCCGGAGATCCTCGATGGCCGCGTGAAGACGCTCCACCCCGCCGTCCACGGCGGCCTGCTCGCCCGGCGCGATAAGCCCGCGCACATGCAGGAGCTGGAGCAGCACGGCCTCGCGGCGATCGATCTCGTTGCGGTCAACCTCTACCCCTTTGTGGAGACGATCTCGAAGCCGGGCGTCAAGCTCGAAGACGCGCTGGAGCAGATCGATATCGGTGGCCCGACGATGCTGCGGGCGTCTGCCAAGAACTTCCCGCACGTCCTCCCGCTCGTCGACCCGGCCGACTACGCCCCGGCGCTCGCGGCGCTGCGATCGGGCGGTATGCCGCTCGAGGAGCGCCGCCGCCTCGCCGCGAAGGCCTTCCAGCACGTCGCCTCGTACGATACGGCCATCGCTTCGTATCTGCGGGGCGAGGGAACAGACCTGCCGGAGGCTGTCACCATCGCGCTGCGAAAGCGTTTGGATCTTCGGTATGGGGAGAACCCGCACCAGCGCGCCGCCTTCTATGTCGACGCCGGCCTGGCCAGGCCGGCCGGTATCGCCGCGGCCGAGCAGCTCCACGGCATCGAGCTGTCGTACGTCAACATCCTCGACGCGGACACGGCCTGGGTCGCCGCCTGCGACTTCGATCAGCCCGCAGTCGCGATCATTAAACACGCGACGCCCTGCGGCCTCGCCGCGCACGATGACGTCGCGGAGGCGTGGCGGCGCGCCTTCGCCGGCGATCCGGTCTCGGCGTTCGGCGGCATCGTCGGCATCAACCGGCCCGTTACGCGCGCGCTCGCCGAGGAGATCCGCAACACGAAGCACCCGACGAGCGGCCAGCGGCTGCTCCTGCACATCATCGTCGCGCCGGAGTTCAACGGCGAAGCCGTCGCGCTGCTCGGCAAGAGCAAAGACTTACGCCTCCTGCGCGCCCCGCTCATCGATTTCGCTGCGCAGCGTTTCGAGGTGCGACAGGTGGTCGGCGGCATGCTGATGCAGACGCCCGATCACGTGCCCGACGACCAGGTCGATTTCCGCGTCGTCACCGAACGCAAGCCGGACGCCGAGGAGCTCGCGAACCTACGCTTCGCGTGGAAGGCCGTCAAGCACGTGAAGTCGAACGCGATCGTGCTCGCCAAGGACGGCGCGATGATCGGCGCCGGCGCGGGCCAGCCGAACCGCGTCAACAGCGTCCGTCTCGCACTCGAGTCGGCGGGCGAGCGCGCGCCCGGCAGCGCCCTCGCCTCCGATGCGTTCTTCCCGTTCGCGGACAGCATCGAGGTTGCGGCGGAGCACGGCATTCGCGCTATTGTCCAGCCGGGCGGCTCGGTCCGCGACGACGAAGTCGTCGCGGCCTGCGATCGCTTCGGCGTCGCGATGGCGCTCACGGGCTACCGGCACTTTAGACATTAGCTTCCCTCTCCCTCTCGGAGGGAGAGGGTGACTCGCCGGAGGCGAGTCGGGTGAGGGAGACTGAGACACTTTAGACATTAGGTAGGATTAGGGCAGAGGACGACGTCGCAGGGATGCAGACGGGGATGAGGGAGAGGTTGAAGATGAACGTGACATCCGACGTGTCCGTCATGCAGCTCGATGAGATCGTGGCCGAGCTGCCGGTCGAGGAGCGGCTGGCGTTCGAGCGCGTTTTCCACGTCAGCGTGGCCTACGGCGATCTCGTTCCGCCCGACGCGATGAACCCGTGGATCGAGAAGAACTTCGGCAGCGTGGATCTGGTCCGCCGCCAGAAGATCGTCAAGGTCACCAACACGGCCACACTGGAAGGCGTGCTCTTCAACTGGCTGCGCTCCTCCCGCCCGATCTGGCGTCACGAGATCGATCTCGACGCGGAGCTGGAGCACGCCGGCCAGGAGCCCTTCGACGACGTGTACAACCTCACGCCGGAGGACATCTTCGGCCGTGTCGAGGGACGCTGGTGCACGACGGCGAGCAACATCGCCAAGTTCGACGGCTTCCACGGTCTCGTCGTCTTCAAGGAGCGCCATCCGCTCCGCTTCACGCGCGAGCAGCTCCACGACTACCTCGACACCGGTGAGCGCTGGGCCGCACTCGCCCACCGCGCCGACCCGTCGGCCAAGTACTACTTCTTCCTCTGGAACTGCCTCTGGCGCGCGGGCGCATCGCTGCTGCACGGCCACGCGCAGCTCCTGCTCGGCCGCGAGATGCACTACGCCGCGATCGAATCGCTCCGGCGCAACGCGCTCCTCTTCGAGGCGCAGTACCGCCGCAACTATTTCGACGCGCTCTACGCCGCGCACGAGGCCGTCGGCGCGGGATTCCGCCGCAACGGCGTCCGCGTGCTCGCCTACCTCGCGCCGATCAAGGAGCACGAGGTGATCCTGATGGCGGACGAGGTGACCGAGTCGCTCAAGGATCGCATCTACGATGTCCTTGCCTGCTATCGCGACGTGCTCGGTGTGCGCAGCTTCAACCTCGTGCTCTACCGCCCGCCCCTCGCGCCCACCGAGGAGAGCTGGGAAGGCTTCCCGGTGATGGTGCGCATCGTCGACCGCGGTGACCCGACCACGCGCACGAACGACTTCGGTGGCATGGAGCTCTACGCCGCGAGCGTGCTCGCGAGCGATCCCCTCAAGCTCGCCGGTCAACTGCAAGAGGCGCTGCCCCAGTAGCAATGTAGGGGCGACCCTCGGGTCGCCCTGGCGCGCGGTAGCGCGCCGCTGAGGAGAGCTCGCTCAGGAGCATGCAGGATGCCCTACCCCGAACAGCCCCATTTGTGGGACGATGTCCCCAATAGGGGCGGGCGGCTGCCCGCCCCGGGCGACCGGATGGTCGCCCCTACATAATTGAGGTAAGCCGTGCCCCAGCTCGACATCGTCATCCCGGTCTACAACGAAGCGCACGTCCTCGCGGGCAGCGTCGAGAAGCTGCGCTCGTTCTTGCAAGAGACGAACTTCCCGTACACGTGGCGCGTCGTCGTCGCCGATAACGCCTCGACGGACGCGACGCTGGAGGTCGCGCAGGAGCTGTCGCGCCAGCACGACGACGTGTCCGTGGTCCACCTGCCGCAGAAGGGCCGCGGTCGCGCGCTCAAGAAGGCCTGGCTGGAGAGCGACGCCGCTGCGATGTGCTACATGGACGTCGATCTCTCCACCGACCTCGCAGCGCTGCTGCCGCTCGCGAACGCTGTCCTCAAGGATGGCTACGACATCGCCACCGGCTCGCGCATGACGCGCGGCTCTCAGATCACGCGCTCGCTCCGGCGCGAGACGACGTCGCGCGGCTTCATCGCGCTCATCAAGCTTTTCTTCTTCTCGAAGCTCTCCGATACGCAGTGCGGCTTCAAGGCGGTCACCCGCCAGGCCGCCCACGAGCTGCTCCCGCTCGTCGAGAACGACGAGTGGTTCTTCGATACGGAGCTGCTGCTGCTCGCGGAGAAGGGCGGCTATCGCGTGAAGGACGTTCCCGTCCACTGGATCGAGGACACGGACTCCCGCGTGAACGTGCGCAAGACGGTTATGGAAGACCTCCAGGGCCTCGCGCGCATGCGCTTCCGCAAGATCCCGAAGCGGCCGAAGTAGCCGCGCCGTCATTCTGAGCGGCGAGGTCGCCGCAGGTGACCGAGAGCGAAGAATCCCACATCGCGTTGGAGAATTCGGGCCGTAGTGATATCGCGGACAGGTCACGACATAATCGCAGCGTTCCGTTCGCGCGGCAGCGCTACATCCTTCGACAAGCTCAGGATGCTGGCTCAGGCCTCACTGGATCATGCTCAGCCTGTCGAGCACGCGCCGCAGCTTGAGCCCACCCTGCGCGGTGTATAATCGCCGCAACATCTGCAGTGGCAAGGTCGTATGCCGATGCTCTTCCTCGAGCCCGTCAAGCGAATTCCCATAGCGCGTACGCTTGCCCGCGCGGGGCGCCGTGCGTGGGAGGAGATGCGCCCTCTGCCGCGCGCCCGCTACCTCGCCACTACGCCGAAGACCGGCAGCGACGACATTCTCGATCCGTTCTTCCCGCCCACGATCTCGACAATTGCTGAAGGCGCGCTGTCGCGCGAAGCAGCCGACTATGTGCTGTGCTTGTTGCAGAAGCTCTCGCCCACGGATGAGACGATAGGTCAGCAGCTCTTCTTTCAGTGGGCGCAAGGCAAGTTCGGCAAACACTGGCGTCACGCCGACATCACCACGGTGCTCGTCGCGGCATCGATGACCGTGCGGCCCAAGACCTATCTCGAGATCGGCGTGCGTCGCGGCCGCAGCGCCGCCGTCGTCGGTGCGCTCTGCCCCGACTGCGCGATCTACGGCTTCGATCTCTGGCTGCCGGACTACGCGGGCGCGGAGAACCCCGGCCCCGACTTCGTGCGCGGCGAGCTGCGCGCCGTCGGTCACGCCG
>JBGQHA010000121.1:0-7492 GCA_041497735.1 Dehalococcoidia bacterium
CGGACGAGAGGGAAACAACCCAGACCACCGGCTAAGGTCCCCAAGTGAAGACTCAGTGGGCAAGGATGTTGGGTTGCAGAAACAGCCAGGAGGTTGGCTTAGAAGCAGCCATCCTTTAAAGAGTGCGTAACAGCTCACTGGTCGAGTGACTCTGCGCCGACAATGTAACGGGGCTAAGCTATCCACCGAAGCTGTGGCTTTCGTCCCGTTTAGGGGCGGAGGGGTAGGGGAGCGTTCCGTTCAGCAACGAAGTTTCACCGTAAGGTGGGGTGGAGCGGACGGAAGTGCGAATGCCGGCATGAGTAGCGATAATGTCGATGAGAACTCGACACACCGGAAACCTCAGGGTTCCTACGCAAGGTCAATCCGCGTAGGGTTAGTCGGGCCTAAGCCGAGGGCGAAAGCCGTAGGCGATGGACAGCTGGTTAGTATTCCAGCACCACTTGCAGAGCGTTTTAAGGTACAGGGGTGACCCAGGAAGATAGGCGAAGCGGACCCATTGGACATGGTCCGTCTCCGATTCGTAGGCGTCCGGTGGGAGGCAAATCCCCCGCCGGGTTAAGCGGAGGAATTGGGGCAAGCAGCGACGTCAGTCAAAGCGAGTCCGCTGACTCTATACTGGCAAGAAAAGCCTCGGTGCTAGCGCTGCAGGTGCCCGTACCGCAAACCGCCACTGGTAGGTAGGGGTAAATGCCCCGAGGTGTACGAGAGAACCCTCGTTAAGGAATTCGGCAAAATGACCCCGTAACTTCGGGAGAAGGGGTGCCCTGCACAGTGAACAGCTTTCGCTGGAAGCTGCGCAGGGCCGCAGTAACAGGCCTGGGCGACTGTTTACCAAAAACACAGGTCCCTGCTAACCCGCAAGGGGATGTATAGGGGCTGACGCCTGCCCAGTGCCGGAAGGTTAAGGGGAGGGCTGTCAAAGGCCTGAACCGAAGCCCCGGTGAACGGCGGCCGTAACTATAACGGTCCTAAGGTAGCGAAATTCCTTGTCGGCCAAATACTGACCCGCACGAATGGCGTAACGACTTGGGCGCTGTCTCAACGAGGGACTCGGCGAAATTGCAAGACCCGTGAAGATGCGGGTTACCCGCGCCAGGACAAGAAGACCCCGTGGAGCTTTACTGCAACTTGGCACTGACGGCGGGTTAGGGATGCGTAGGATAGGTGGGAGGCTGGGAACCCGGGCTTTCGGGCTCGGGGGAGCCAACGTTGAAATACCACTCTTCTCTGATCTGCCGTCTAACTCCTGAGCAAGCAGGAGGACCCTGCCTGGTGGGCAGTTTGACTGGGGCGGTCGCCTCCCAAAAGGTAACGGAGGCGCCCAAAGGTCCCCTCAGGGTGGATGGAAATCACCCGTTGCGTGTATTGGCAGAAGGGGGCTTGACTGCGAGGCCTACAAGCCGAGCAGGGACGAAAGTCGGGCAAAGTGACCCTACGGTCCCGCATGGAAGGGCCGTGGATCATCGGATAAAAGCTACCCCGGGGATAACAGGCTTATCTTGCCCAAGCGTCCACAGCGACGGCAAGGTTTGGCACCTCGATGTCGGCTCGTCGCATCCTGGGGCTGAAGCAGGTCCCAAGGGTCCGGCTGTTCGCCGGTTAAAGCGGCACGCGAGCTGGGTTCAGAACGTCGTGAGACAGTTCGGTCTCTATCCGGCGTGGGCGCAGGAGGCTTGAGAGGAGCTATCCCTAGTACGAGAGGACCGGGATGGACAGACCGCTGGTGTACCGGTTGTTCCGCCAGGAGCACCGCCGGGTAGCCACGTCTGGACGGGATAAGCGCTGAAAGCATCTAAGTGCGAAGCCCACCTCAAGATTAGGCCTCCCATCTCGTTAAGGGAGTAAGGCCACGGGCAGACTACCCGTTTGATAGGCGGCAGGTGGAAGCGCAGCAATGCGTGTAGCTGAGCCGTACTAATGGCCGAGGGCTTGACCTACAGTGAATCGCGCGCACTATTTGCGTTCGGGTGCACAGAACACTCCTTCGATTGGAATGGAATCGATTGCGATCGGTTAGCAGCGCTGCTATACTAACCACGACCGACGCGGGATAGAGCAGCGGTAGCTCGTCGGGCTCATAACCCGGAGGTCGAGGGTTCGAATCCCTCTCCCGCTACCACGTCAGAAACGAAACGCCTCGCCTTGCGGGGCGTTTCTTCTTGCGCAGCGTAGCTTCGCTTTCATTGACAGAAGACGCTGTGCTAGAATGGGCCATCGCCCCTGCCCAGGCGGAATACCCCCTCCCCGTCTTCCCTTGGACGAGGCGTACCCATCAGTAAGGAGGACCGGATAGGTTGACAACAACGAATCCGCAAACGCAGCAGGTGGACAGCGGGGAGCTGCTCACCGACATGGCCACCCTTCTCGAAGGAGAAGGAGGACTCGACTACCGAACGCCGCAACGCGGCGAGATCATCCCCGGATACATCATGGGCTGGGACCGCGACGGCATGCTCCTCGACATTGGCGCTAAGTCCGAGGGCGTGGTGCCGCGACACGAGATGCAATCGCTCGGCCACGAGCCGGAAAAGCGGCTCCAGACCGGCGACAAAGTCCTCGTCTTTGTTGTCCAGCCGGAGGTCAGCGACGGCCAGATCGTCCTCTCCGTCGATCGTGCCCGCGGCGAAACCGGCTGGCTCACACTCCAAGATAGGTTCGACTCAGGCGAGATCTTCGAAGCGCAGGTCACCGGCTACAACAAAGGCGGCCTGCTGATGAACGTTGAGGGCGTGAACGCGTTCGTGCCACTCTCACAGCTCGTCGGCATCCGGCCGGACCGCGGCCGCGAGGACGCCGGCGGCAGCGCACTGGGCGAGGCCCTTGGCCGCACGCTGCGAGTCAAGGTGATCGAGATCAACCGCCGGCGCAACCGCGCCATCCTTTCGGAGCGCGCGGCGCTGCAAGAATGGCGAGCCGAACAGAAGGACCGCTTGATCCAGGAGCTGCATGAGGGCGACATCCGCCGCGGGCGGATCACCAGCGTGCGCAGCTTCGGCGTCTTCGTCGATCTCGGTGGCGCCGACGGCCTGGCGCACCTCTCGGAGCTGTCCTGGGACCGCGACAAGTCTCCGGCCGATCTGTTCCACGTGGGCGACGAAGTCGATGTGTACATCACCAAAATCGATCCCGAGAACAAGAAGATCGCGCTCAGCTTGCGGCGGGCGAAGCCCGAGCAGTGGGACGCGATCGTGGACAAGTATCGCGAAGGACAGGTCGTCACCGGCCTCATCACTAAGCTTGTTACCTTCGGCGCGTTCGCGCGCATCGAAGGGCCGGTCGAAGGGCTGATCCATGTTTCCGAGCTCGTCGACCGGCGCATCGGCCATCCGCGAGAAGTCGTGCGCGATGGCGACCTGCTGCCGCTCAAGATCGTCCGCATCGAGCGCGACCGGCACCGCCTTGGGCTGAGCCTGCGGCGCGCGCGCGAAGAAGGCGAAGCGATGGGATATGTCTTCACTGAGGGCGGCGAGGTGCTGACCGTGCCGGAGGAGATCCGCCGAGAGTTCGAGGAACGCGAAGGCCCGATACCGGAGCCATTGCCGGACGAGCCTGCAGCGGACGAGCGAGGCCAGATCTATCCGGCAGCAGGGGCCACCCCTACTGCGGAAGCCGAAGGCGTCGCGAGCGAACAACCAACTGACCAGTTGGAGCCAGAGGCGGTCGATGAGCCGGCGACGGAAGAGAGCGCCCCAGAGACCGAGGAACCAACGGTCGAGGCAAGCGCAGAGCTCACAGATAACGCGGCTGAGACCGGCGGCGGCGTCCCGCAGGATCTCTCGGCTACAACAGAGTTGGAAACTGCGGGCGTCGCTTCGGCGGCGGACACCGCAAGAGCTGAGGAACCGGTACCACAGGAGGTGGACGGGATTACGGCTGGATGACCTACGTGCGGCCCCTAATCTTGGCCGCGATTATGACAACCGAATATTCGAAGCAGCGCCCCGCGAATTGGACTTGTTTGGGAAGCGTATGGTAGCTTGAGTTGTAGGGACTGAGAGGGAATACATGGCTGATCGCTTTGACAAATTCACGGAGCGCGCGCGAAGAGTCCTCACGCTGGCCCAGGAAGAGGCCCAGCGTTTCAACCACAATTACATCGGTACGGAGCACCTGCTCCTCGGCCTCGTGCGCGAGGGCGACGGCGTTGCGGCGAAGGTACTCGCCAACCTCGGCGTTGAGCTGACCAAGGTTCGCTCCGCCGTCGAGTTCATCATCGGCCGTGGCGAACGCGCCACGCCCGGCGAGATCGGCCTGACTCCCCGCGCCAAGAAGGTCATCGAGTTGGCCGTCGATGAGGCGCGCCGGCTGAGCCACCACTACATCGGTACGGAGCACCTGCTCCTCGGCCTCGTGCGCGAGGGCGAGGGCATCGCCGCGAGCGTCCTCGAGAGCCTGGGCGTGAACCTGGAGCGCGTGCGCGCCGAGACGACGCGCATCCTCTCGCAGAGCATGCCCCAGGGCTCGGCCCCTGGAGCGCGCGGGTCGACCCGCACGCCCACCGTCGATCAGCTCGGCATGGACCTGACCGCGGCCGCCCGCCAGGGCAAGCTGGACCCGATCGTGGGCCGCGACCGCGAGATCGAGCGGATGATCCAGATCCTCTCACGCCGCACCAAGAACAACCCTGTGCTCATCGGCGAGCCCGGCGTCGGCAAGACGGCGATCGCCGAAGGGCTCGCGCACCGCATCATCGCCGGCGACGTGCCGGAGACGCTGCAGGGACGCAGACTTGTCACGCTCGACATCGGCGGGCTGGTCGCGGGCACGAAGTACCGCGGCGAGTTCGAGGAGCGGCTCAAGAAAGTCATCGAGGAGCTCAAGGGCGCCGGCAACTGCGTCCTCTTCATCGATGAGATGCACATGCTGGTCGGCGCGGGCGCTGCGGAAGGCGCGGTCGACGCCGCGAACATCCTGAAGCCTTCCCTCGCGCGCGGCGAGATCCAGTGCATCGGCGCGACCACGCTCGATGACTATCGCAAGTACATCGAGAAGGACGCAGCGCTGGAGCGCCGCCTGCAGCCGATCCTCGTCGAGGAGCCGAGCGTCGAAGAGACGATCGAGATCCTGCACGGCATCAAGGAGCGCTACGAAGAGCACCACCGCCTGACGATCAGCGACGAAGCGTTGCGCGCAGCGGCGGAGCTTGCGTCCCGCTACGTGGCCGACCGCTTCCTGCCCGACAAGGCGATCGACCTTGTCGACGAGGCGTCCTCGCGCGTGCGCATCAAGCGCTCGGCGACGCCGCCGTCGCTCAAGGAAGCGCAGCGCGGCCTCGAGAGCCTGCGCAAGGAGAAGGACCAGGCGATCTCATCGCAGCAGTACGAGCTGGCGGCTGACCTGCGCGACCGCGAGGTCAAGCTGCAGGAGCGCATGTCGCAGCTCGAAGACGAGATCGGCGAGACCACGCCCGAAGTCGGCCCGCCGGTCGTGACGGAAGAAGACATCGCCGACGTGGTGAGCATGTGGACGGGCATCCCCGTCTCGCGCATCGCGAGCGAAGAGCAAGCGCGCCTGCTGCGCATGGAGGAAGCCCTCCACGGGAAGGTGATCGGCCAGGACGAGGCGATCGTGGCGATCTCGAAGGCGGTCCGCCGCTCGCGCGCCGGCCTCAAAGACCCGAAGCGCCCGATCGGCGTGTTCATGTTCCTCGGCCCCACCGGCGTCGGCAAGACGTATCTGCCGCGCGTGCTGGCTGAGTTCATGTTCGGCAGCCAGGAGTCCATGATCCGGCTGGACATGTCGGAGTTCATGGAGAAGCACAACATCTCGCGACTGGTCGGCGCGCCGCCGGGCTACATCGGCTACGACGACGGCGGTCAGCTCACGGACGCCGTTCGGCGCAAGTCGTACTGCCTGATCCTCCTCGACGAGATCGAGAAGGCGCACCCGGACGTGTTCAACGTCCTGCTCCAGATCTTCGACGACGGCCACCTGACCGACGCGAAGGGGCGCAAGGTGGACTTCCGCAACACGATCATCGTGATGACGAGCAACGTCGGCTCCGACCTGATCCGCAAGGAGTCCACGCTGGGCTTCCACGGCAACAAGGAAGAGGCCAAGACGCTGGCAGACCAACACGCGCGCATGCGCGGGCGCGTGCTGGAGGAGCTGAAGCGCGTCTTTCGCCCCGAGTTCCTGAACCGCATCGACAGCCAGGTGGTCTTCCACACGCTATCGAAGGAGCACATCCGCCAGATTGTGGAGCTGCAGATCGCGGATGTCGAGCAGCAGCTGGTGCTCAAGGGCGTGACGATGGAGGTCACCGAGGCCTGCCGCGATTGGCTGGGCGAGAAGGGCTACGACCCCGTCTTCGGCGCGCGGCCGCTGCGCCGCGTGATCCAGGACGAGATCGAGGACCGGCTCTCGGACGCGCTGCTGGAGAGCCGCTTCCAGGAAGGCGACCGCGTCCTCATCGACGTCCAGAACGGCGAGGTCGTGCTCGGCAAGGCCGAAGAGCCGGCCGCGCTTCCGTCGTAGACGCGAACCGAATCGAGATTCCGCAGGGGGCGGGCCGATCGCCCGCCCCTTCTGGTTTGCACCCGCGCGAAGGCCCGAACGAGCCTGCTGCAAGGGCCCTGGCTCCTGCAACACCCGGACTGTTTTGGGCATTTCACCCCATGTAGTTCTTCCTTCCATGCCCCACTATGGAGAGCAGCACCAGGAGTAGCACGCGGCATCGCGGCGCTGCCAGGGACTGGAGGGGCGCATTGGCACGGCAGCAAACCCTTACGAGCCGCGAGTTGCAGATTATGGAACTGATAGCGGACGGCCAGACCGACCAACAGATCGCGACACACCTGGGCATCGGCCGGCGCACGGTGAGCAACCACGTGTCGGTCATTCTGCTGAAGCTGGCCGCGCGCAGGCGGACCCAGGCCGTTACGAAGGCTATGCGCCTTGGTCTCCTGCCCCTCGGAGCGATCCCTATGGATGAATCAATCTTGACGAAGGACCACGCGCCGCCGACAATTAAGCACTACCTCTAGGGACGGCTGAAAGAGAACAAGCCGAGCGCCTCTTCCGTCCGCCTCAAGGGAAGGAGGCTCGATGGCAACCGCACAACACAATAGGCAGCTTCGCAGGATCTTCGCGTTTCTCGCTATCATCGTTGGGATCAGCTTGATTGGGCTCGCCAGTCACGATGCGGGAGACCTGCACTGAACCATCCTACATTCAGCGGCAAAGCGCTTATCCCTTCGACGGACCACGGTTGGATCAACCCGAGGATTCGAGACTCAACCGGACAAATTAGGGTCCTCGCGGACGTCTACACCTACGAGACGGATCAGGCCATTAGTCGGTGGAACTCGGCCATGGGTCGCACGATCTTCCAGAGGGTTACTTCTGGTTCCTGGGAACTCCGCATTCGCTACAAGACAGGGAGCGAATGCAGCGGATACAACTTTAACGGCGTCTTTGTGAACGACCCGGCTGCCTGCACTATCAACGGAACCGGCGACCCCCTCTACGAGGAGGCTTCGCAGGGATA
>JBGQHA010000122.1:0-7399 GCA_041497735.1 Dehalococcoidia bacterium
CTCGACGACGTCGATGTCCTTGTGTGTCAGTCCCGCCATCTCGAACGCGCGCTTGCCGGAGTAGCGCGCCGGCGTCTGCGTGAGGTCGGGGTTGTTCAGCATGCTGCCGTGCGTCGTCGCCTCGCCCGAACCGAGCACCCACACCGGCTTCTTTTTCAGCGAACGCGCTCGTTCAGCGCCGACGACGACGCAGGCGCCTCCGGCATCGGTGACGAGACAGCAGTCAAGCAGGTGGAACGGATAGGCGATCCAGCGCGAGCTGAGCACGTCATCGATCGTCAGCGGGTCGCGCATGAAGGCTTTCGGATTGAGCTGCGCCCATTTGCGCGTCGCGACGGCGATCTCCGCAAGCTGCTCGTGCGTCGTGCCGTACTCGTGCATGTGGCGCATGCAGGCCATCGAGTAGACGCTGGGCGGGCCGCCGACGCCGTACGGCATCTCGAACTGCATCATCGGCATCTCGGGGTCGAAGAAGCGGCCCGGCCCGCCGCCGCGCGACGCCATGCCGCGCCGGGCCGAGTAGCCCATCTCGCCGTGTGTGATCAGCGCGACGCTGCACAGCCCCGCCTCGATCGCCGCGGCCGCGTGCTCGACTTCGATGACGAACGATGAGCCGCCGACGGAGGTGCTATCCATGTACGACGGCTTGATGCCCAGGTACTCGGCGAGCTGCATGACTGACGGGCCCGCGGTGAACAGGCCGTCGACATCCGACTTGTCGAGGCCGGCGTCGCGCAGGGCGTTGCGCGCGGCTTCGGCGTGCAGCATGAGCGCCGTCTTGCCTTCACAGATGCCGATCTGGTCCGACTCGTCGACGCCGACGAGCGCGACCTTGTTCTTCAAGCTCACTTCGCGCTCCCGGCCGGGCGGGCCATCGGTAACGTAATCTCGTCGCTCATGTCCTGGAAGACGATCTCGACCGGCATGTCGCAGCGGATCTTCTCCGGGTCCGGCTCGATGTCGATCAAATTGGTCATCATGCGCGGCCCTTCTTCGAGCTGGACGATCGCCGTCACGTATGGCGGCTGAAAGCCCGGCCCCTGCGGCCGGTACTGGATCGCGTAGGTATAGAGCGTGCCGCGCCCGCTCGACTGCCGCCACTCGATCTCCCAGCTAAAGCAACGCGGGCAGAACACGCGCGGGTAGAAGAAGAAGTGCTCGCAGCGCAAGCAGAAGGGCAACCACAGCTCGTGGCGCTTGCAGCCCTCCCAGTAACGTTGCGTATCGGGCGTGGGCCGCGGTAACGGGCGGCTGGCCTCGTTCACGATAGGCTCCTTATCGTTTGCTCGGCTCGTGCCGCCTCGTTCGCGGTACCGAAGGGGATACTATAACGTTGACGTTAGATGATCAAATCGCGGGCTACTGCTTCTCGAGGTGAGTGTGGTAGTTCGCGCCCTCTCCCGCGACAGGATTGAGGTTCAGAGGGAGCGGCACGGAGACCACGGCCCTCACACCATCTTTGACGAACGACGCGCACTTGACATATCCCAGCGAGCAGTAGTAGCGCATGCCCTTGCTGTGTGAAGTAGGCGTGTCTTCTTGCTGCCAGCCTGCCTGGGTCAGCAGTTCCGTCATCTTGCTCAGCATCTCATCCTGTTTGGGTGCGCCGCCGATGACGTAGAGGCGATCATAGCCGAAGACGCTGTCGCTGCCTTCGACCACAGTGTTGGGGCGGACTCCCTCTCTCACCACCGAGGCGCCCGGGTATATGGGGAGGGTATCGCGGGTCGAGGAGAGGTCGGGAGGCGTCGACGAGCCGGAGCTGCCGCAAGCGGCCGCGATGGCGGCTACTGCGGCAAGCAGGAAGACCAGCGACAGATATGGCGGGCGCACTGGCTCGAATTATACGGCCCGTCCCGCCGTTGGTCTAGCTACATAATGGGCATCGGACTTGACAACGTAGCCGGCCAATGGTTACACGGGAGCTACATCGGAACCCACACCCCGCGCGTAAGGAAGGACTCCCTGGCCCGTCTCCGGCAGTCTCCGCTAACAGCGCCGTCGAGGCCCGGAAACGGCTTCGTCTTCGGCGCGCTCGCCATCGCGCTCGTGGCGTCCACTATGTCTCTCCTCTTCTCAGGAATTCCGCTGGCTGCGGCTGACGCGGGAGCACCGGTGATCGCTGAGCGCGTCGTTGCAACCGTGTACGGCGGCTCGATTACGTTGCACGGCGAACATCTCGGTGGCAGCGCCGACGTCAGGTCGATTCGCTTCATCTACGGTCCTCGCTCTAAAGCCGTGGCGCCGAACGCGACGAACGTTCAGCTCTGGCAAAACGACACGATTATTCTGACCGTGCCACCGGAGGTGCAAAGCGGGCGGCTCATCGTTACGGTCAACGGCCAGCCCAGCAACTCTGTCAACCTGGTGGTCTTTCAGTACCAGACCATCGCCGACCCGCCTGCTCCCGGCACCAATCCGGCGCCGCTCGCTGTCGCTGTTGGACAAGACCACACGCTCTGGATCAACCAGGAGTTTCACACAGAGCTCCACGCGCTCTCGGGAGGCGTCGCGCCGGCGCTGCAGGCGCGCGGGATCCCGCAGGTCAGTGGCGTCGGCATCTTCGCAACAACACTCTTCGGTGGCCAGTCCGCCAGGTTTAGCTCTGCGGGTGAAGACATCGACATCGCCGGCGACGGTAAAGTCTGGTTCACCGAAGGCGGCGCCATTATCTACCCGCCAGACGATGTGCATTACAACACCAGTCGGATCATGAGCTACAGCCCTGCGACAGGTCAGTTCCAGTGCTTCAATGCACCGTTCGATAACGCATCGGTTATTGGTCTTCTGATCGACGCTGCCCGCGGCATGGTCTGGTACACCGAGAGCGGCTTCGAGCACGGCGCGGCGATCAGTGGCATTACGCTCAACAGCTCGCTCTCGAACTGCGCGTTCGACCCGACGGCCAATGGCCCGCGCGATCCGATCTGTGACGCCGCGCCGGGCCCCTCCTGCCATTGGCGGTTCGCGCTGCCCGATGCCGAAAGCTTCCCCGCGCACATGGTCCTCGACGGCCTCGGCAACATCTGGTTTACGGAGTACCTCGGCAATAAGATCGCCCGCTTCAATCCCGACAGCGGACAGCTCATCGAGTTGCCGCTCCCTGCTCCGATCTCGCAGGACGCCGACGCCACACAATACGCGACGAGCGGTCCGTGGCAGCTGACATTCGATGACCACGGCGACCTGTGGGCGACCGAGTTCTTTGACGCGACGATCCTGCACGTCCATCCCGATCGTCTCAGCGGTAGCGCGTGCTTGCAGCTCGACAGCGCCGGGCGGAACCCCTGCATCGATGAAGCGCTGGTCGCATCCAACGGGAGCGACGGCAAGACGATTCATACGATCTCAGCAGGGGCGGACGGCCTGTTGTGGTTTGGGTTGGAGACCGATCACGCTTTCCCGCTGCACGATCCGGCCATCGACACCTCCGTCATCGGCTTCGTGTCTCCGGTGGACGGTACCATCGGCTTCCTGCCGCAGATCGCCGGGCTCACGTCGACGGCCGGTATCGTTCAAGACCCCTCGACACGTGACATCTGGATCGCGCAGTTCTGGGATCAGGCCATCGGCCGGCTGCGTCAGCTCGGGCCCGGCGATGCGGACGCCGACGGCGTCGCCGACGTGATCGATAACTGCGTTATCGTCCCGAACGCCGATCAGGGCGACTGGAATCACAACGGCCTCGGCGACGCGTGCGAGGATCCAGATATCGATCATGACGGGATGAGCAACGCGTACGAGCTGGCCACGCCGGGCTGCGATCCGTACGTCTACACAGACGACGGCGACGGCCTCTCGACCGCGTCCGAACTGGCTTCGGGCAAGACGAACCCTTGCGTGTGGGACAGCGGCGCCTGGGGCTGCTCGCACGCGCCGATCCACAACCCGCAGTGCGACGTCGACACAGACGGCGACGGCTGCAAGGACGCCTGGGAGCTGGGGCCGGACGCGGCGTACGGCGGTCAGCGTAACCCGATCAACCCTTGGGACTATTTCAACCCCACCGGCGACCGGCAGAACCGGGTCGACGACATCGCGTTGGTTGCCAGCCTCTACGGCAAGGCCGTCGGGATGCCGGGATACACCACGCGCGCCGATCGGGGGCAGCAGATCGGGTCGCACGCCTGGGAGCTCGCACCACCGGATGGCCGGATCACCGTGTCCGACATCATCGCGGCAGCCCAGCAGTTCCACCACGACTGCCGGTAGCTGGCGCCTTCTGTGTTGTGAAGCTGGGCCCTGTGTTATACTCTGCGCCGAGCGAGACGAATTTCACAATCGGAGGGCGCCGTGCTGGAGCAGTTCGGACGGGCCGGGTTCCTGCTAATCTTTGCCCTGGCGTTCCCGCTCATACCCATCGCTGCGTCCGTCGCCTTCGGCGTGTTCAAGCTGCGCCCGAACCGGCCCGATCCCATCAAGACTGACACGTACGAGTGCGGCGTCGAGACCGAGGGCGGCGACGCGTGGGGACAATTCAACGTCCGCTACTACGTCTTCGCGCTGCTCTTCGTCGTTTTTGACGTCGAGGCCGTCTTTCTCTACCCATGGGCGGTCGCGTTCCGCCAGCTCGGCGTCTTCGCGTTCGTCGAGGCGGTGCTCTTTGTCGGCGTCCTGCTCGTCGGCTATCTCTACGCCTGGCGCAGGAAGGCGCTCGAGTGGCTTTCATGACCGCCACGAAGACCATCTCGGGCCCGCAGCTCGCCGGGCGCCTCAACTCCGCGGTACCGAGCTCCGTCGCATCGATCGCCGATGACTGGGTGGAGCTCCGGCCTGAGACGTTAGTCCACGCCTGCCGCTTCCTGCGCGACGACCGCGACCTGGACGGCCGGTATCTGAACAGCGTAAGCGGCGTCGACCGCTACGACTACTTCGAGGTCGTGTACCACATCACGTCGCTCTCTCATAATCACACCTTTGCCCTCAAGCTCCGCGCCGATCACGAGCAGCCCGAGGTTCCATCCGTGGTTTCGGTGTGGATGGGGGCGCACCTCCAGGAGCGCGAGATCTTCGATCTACTGGGCATTCGTTTCGCCGGCCACCCGGCGCTCAAGCGCCTGTTCCTCTGGGAGGGCTTCCCCGGCCACCCGCTGCGCAAGGACTTCCTCTCGATGCCCGGCGGCGAGCACCCAGGGCTGCAGCGCTTCCCGAAGGAGCAGGCCGGCCAGTGGGGAGGCGAGTTTCGTGGCTAGTAAGGACGGAGATGCCAAGCGAGAGAAGCTTGCCGAACTGAGGACGCGTATGGAGCAGCGTTTCAGGCACGACTTCCCTGAGCCGGATAGATGGCTCTGGTTCTTCGAGGGTAACGATGAAGTAGCCGGGTACTTGGGGACCGAGCCGGTCATGTTTGTCGGTCAGCGGCCGAGCACGGGCAAGGGGGGCACAGCCAGGGTCGCTCTAGGTGGGTTCTATGGCCTCCTCGTTGACTACGGGTTCGCCAAAGCACATGTCACTGACCTCGTAAAGGAAAGGATGAAGGTCGGTACCCCGTCCGATGACCAAGTGAAGTGGAACTGGCCGTTCTTCCGGGAGGAGCTGGACATAATTCGACCGAAAGTCGTGGTCGCCCTGGGAGGCTGGGTACATGAGACACTCGAACAGCGGATCCCGTACCTGTTGCCGATCGAGCGCATGACCCATTACTCCTATCGATTCGCAAATCAGCTGCAACGGGAGAAACGGCTCCGCGGCGACCTAGCAAGGATTCGGACGAAAGTGGACGCGACGGCGGCCAGCTGCTGCCGGGAGGACAACCACTGATGCCCATCAGGACGGAGCCGCTCGTCGTCAACATCGGCCCGCAACACCCATCGACGCACGGCGTGTTCCGTATGCGCGTCACGCTGGACGGCGAGCGCATCACGGACGCCGAGATGGTGGTCGGCTATCTGCACCGCAGCATGGAGAAGCTGGCCGAAGAGCGCACCTGGACGCAGAACATCCCGTTCACCGATCGCATGGACTATCTCGCGGCGATGACGGGCAATCTTTCCTACTGCATCGCCGTCGAGAAGCTGGCCGGCATCGAAGTGCCCGAGCGCGCGCAGTACCTGCGCGTCATCTTCGCCGAGCTGCAGCGCATCGCCAGCCACGCGATGGCGAACGGTACCTTCGTGAACGACTGCGGCGCCTGGCAAACTCCGCTCATCTACATGTTCCGCGAGCGCGAGAAGATCCTCGACCTGTTCGAGATGGTCTGCGGCGCCCGGCTGACGCTCAACTACATGCGCATCGGCGGCGTGGCGTTCGACGTGCCCGATGAGTTCATGCCGCAGCTACAGGCCTTGGTCGACGAGCTGCCGGACCGGATCGAAGAGTACGAACGCCTTCTGCTCGAGAACGAGATCTTGCTCATGCGCGCGCGCAACGTCGGCATCATTCCGCCGGACATGGCAATCAACGCGTCGCTGACCGGACCGATGCTGCGGGGATCGGGCATCGCATGGGATATCCGTAAGGCTGATCCGTACTGCGTCTACGACCGCATGCAGTTCGACATTCCTGTCGGCCATCAGGGTGACTGCTACGACCGCTTCCTGGTTCGGATGGAGGAAGTGCGCCAGAGCCTGGGCATCATCAAGCAGGCGATGGCGCAGCTTCCGCCCGGGCCGTACGCGGCGCAGGTACCGCTCAACCTGCGCCCACCCGAAGGCGAGATCTACTCACGCATTGAGTCGCCGAAAGGAGAGCTGGGCTTCTATCTGGTGAGCGACGCCGGCCCGACGCCGTATCGCTGGCACGTCCGGTCGCCTTCGCTGATCAACCTGTCGGCCCTTCGTGAGATGATGGTCGGGCAGACGATTCCGGACGCCATCGTCACGCTGGGCAGCATCGATATCAACGTGGGGGAGATCGACCGCTAGCGATGCTTGCGCGCTGGTACGACTTCCGCGATCTAGGTAATGGCGTCGCGCGCCTGGTGCAGGCGCTGCACGACGCTGGCGCTCCGAGCTGGCTGGTATACGTACTGACCGCGCTCCTGGGCTGCCTGGGCATCTTGCTCTTCGTCGGCCTCACCGCGATCGTGAACATCTGGGTGGAGCGCAGGCTCATCGGGCGCATCCAGGTACGCCGCGGCCCGAACCGCGTCGGGCCGTTCGGCCTCCTCCAGCCCGTCGCCGACGCGATCAAGCTGATCCAGAAGGAAGTGCTCACGCCGAAGGCCGCCGACGGCGTCGTCTTTGCGCTCGCTCCGATCGCCATCTTCATCCCTGCGATCCTCGCGTTCGCCGTGCTCCCGTGGGGCAGGCACATGGTGCTCGCCGATCTGAACGTCGGCGTGCTCTACTTGCTCGCGCTCGGCTCGACCTCGGCGATCATGATCTTCATGGCCGGCTACGCGTCGAACAACAAGTATGCGCTCCTCGGCGCGATGCGCGTCATCGCGATGCTGATCAGC
>JBGQHA010000123.1:0-7397 GCA_041497735.1 Dehalococcoidia bacterium
TCCCAGGCGCGCACCTTCCCGACCCCCATTTCGCCC
Organism: Dehalococcoidia bacterium; assembly: GCA_041497735.1. Lineage (GTDB taxonomy): Bacteria > Chloroflexota > Dehalococcoidia > DSTF01 > RBG-16-68-14 > JBBDXS01. The sequence continues at coordinate 37 of JBGQHA010000123.1, forward strand.
GTGCAGAGCCGGATCACGCGATACGGCAGCTCGAGCGCCTGCACCAGGTGCTCGGCGTTCGCGAGGAGCGCGTCGAACCAGCGCCCGGACTCCTCCTTGTCGGCGCGGCACATGACGTACTGCTCGATCTTGAAGAACTGGTGTACGCGCAGCAAGCCGCGCACGTCTCGCCCCGCGGCGCCGGCCTCGCGCCGGAAGCACGGCGAGTAACCGGCGTAACGAATCGGCAACTCGGACGCAGCGAGGATCTCATCGCTGTGGAGGTAGTTCAGCCCGACCTCGGCCGTGCCCGAGAGGAAGAGATCGTCCTCGAGCTGGTAGACGTCCTCGCGGCCGGCTGGGAAGTGGCCGGTGCCGATGAACGCCCCCTCGCGCGCGAGCGCCGGCACACCGACAAGCGTGAATCCATGCATTCGCAGATGATCGATCGCCATGTGCCAGAGCGCGAGCTCCAGCAGCGCGCCCTCCGCCCGCAGCGCATACATGCGGGAGCCTGCGAGCTTGCCCGCGCGCTGGAACTCCGCCCAGCCGTGCTGCTCCAGGAGGTCGACGTGGTCGCGCGGCGGGAACGAGAACGCGGGCGGCTCACCCCAGCGCCGCAGCTCGACGTTCGAATCCTCATCGGGCCCGACAGGCTCGTCGGGGCCGGGGACGTTCGGCACGAGGAGCAGGAGCCGCTGCAGCTCCTCTTGCTTCTCGCGCAGGCGCGGCTCGAGCTCCTTGAGCTGCTCGCCGACGGCGCGGCTGCGCTCGATGAGGCCCTCGCGTTCTTCGTGCTTTGCTTGGCCGGTCTCCTTCGAGAGCGCATTGCGATCGCGGCGCAGCTCTTCGATCTGGATGAGCAGCGCCTTCACGTCGGTGTGCAGCGCGAGCAGCCGGTCGAGATCCAGCTGGACGCCCTTCGCCTCGATGGCGCGCTTCACGACATCGGGGTTCTCGACGACGAAGTCCATGTCCAGCACGGCGCAATGCTCCGGAGGGCTGGTTGCCCTTCGCTAGATGCTACTGGGCGCGGACGGCTGGCGCTACGGCTTGCTGGGCAGCTTGAGCTGCATTGCCACCAGGCGGTCGCGCAGGCGGTCCGGCGCGACACGGCGCAGGATGCTTTGGATGGTGGCATCGAAGCCGACGATGTAGCGCGTGCGCGGGCGTCCCGAGCTCAGCGCGTGCTCGACGACCTTCGCGACGCGGTCGGCCGGAATGCCCGCCGCCTCGAACTTCACGGCGGCCTCTCGCAGCGCGCTGAACGACTTGCCGTAGCGCATCATGGCGTCCTCCGGCATGTTCTTCTCGAAGTCGTCGGCGTCGCGGAGGCCCTTCTCCCAGATGCGCGTCGCGATCGAGCCGGGCTCGACGAGTGCGACGCGGATGCCCCACGGCCGCAGCTCCTGGCGCAGGCTGTCGCTGAGCGCCTCCATCGCGTGCTTCGACGCGCAGTACGGGCCGAGGAACGGCGTGGCCATCTTGCCGGCGATGGAGCCGATGAACACGATGCGCCCCCTACCCTTCCGGATCAGCTCGAGGAACGAGCGCGTCACCGCGACCTGCCCGATGACGTTCACCTCGAGCTGGCGGCGCAGGTCGTCGGAGGTGAGGTACTCGAGCGGGCCGTTCACGCTCATGCCCGCGTTGTTAACCAGGCCTTGCAGGCCGCCGGGCACGGCGTCCGATACGGTCTTCACGGCCGCATCGATCAGGGCCTGGTCCGTCACATCGATCGTGATCGGCGTGAGATTGGCGCCGGCCTCGGCCTTCAGCCGCTCGCCGTCGGCGTCCTTGCGCACGCCGGCGAAGACGCGCCAGCCGTCCTTCGCGAGCCGAAGCGCGCACGCCTCGCCGATGCCGGTCGATGCGCCCGTGATGACCACATTTCGGGTGCCGGTGCCGTTGCTCGCCATGTGAAGCCTCCTCCTATCCCTGCCAGCGCACCTCGTAGATGCGCACCGGGTCTTCGAACCCTTTTAGTACCACATCACCCCTGTCCGAGAACAGGAAGCCCTTGCCGGAGCAGAGGCCGCGCACCGTATCCGCCACCAGGATCTCTCCGCCGCCCGCCTTCGCCGCGATGCGCGACGCGAGGATTACCGTCGCGCCGAAGAGGTCGCCGTCCTCCGCGATTGGCTCGCCGGCGTTCAGCCGACGCGAATATCGAGAGACTCGCCGCCCTGACGCGCCACGAAGGCGCGCTGGAGGGCGATGGCGCACTCGACGGCCTTGGTGACGGAGGCGAAGGAGGCCATGAAGCCGTCACCCATGGTCTTGATCTCCGCACCACCGTAGGCCGACAGCGCTTCGCGCGTGATGCGCTCGTGCTCGCGCAGGACATCGCGGCCCTTGTCGTCGCCCAGCCGCGACATCATCTCAGTGTGGCCGACGATGTCGGTGAACAGGACGGTGCGAAAAGCATGGGAACGCGGATCGTCGACCAGTGGGTCTCTACGATTTTCTTCGATGCCAAGGAACCTTTGGATAGCTGTTATCACCGGATCCACTTCGTCTAGCCAGGGCATGATGGAACCGCCAGGAATGGTTTCGAGTTTCGCGTTCGGAATGCCTGATACGAGACGTTTGGCAGCGTCCAGCGAGGGCCAGGTAAGACCTTCCCGGTGCAAGACCAACGTCGGACACTTTACTTGACCCAGGAACGGCGTGGCGTCGAAGAGGCGGGCAACGCGGATTAGCTCATGCGCGCCATGTTGGGAGACGCAATGGCGAAGAAACCGTGCGAATCGTCGTGCGGGCGCGCCAGCTGACCAGCCAAGTCGAGTGTGCGCCAAGCTTTCGATGTATATTTCCCAATCCTGATCGCCCGGATTCAAGAAGGCCTGTGATTCTTTCGATGCCGTGTACTGGGGCGCGGCAGCATAACTGCACCAGAGGATCAAATGGGAGACCTCGTCTGGATGCAGAGCGGCGTAGCGGATCAGTACTGGCGCCGAATGAAGGACGACAAATGGCACGTACTTCTTGAGCTTGGCAGCCCTAGCGACAGCTTCTATATCGCGAACGTGGGCGTCAAGCGAGTAATCAGAAACGACACGGTCAGAGAGGCCGGACCCTCGGCAGTCATAGCGAATGATTTCCGCCATTCGCGAGACTCTTTCGTACCAGGCACGCCATTCCGCAACGTGCCACTCAAGCTCGATATGGCTCCAAGGGATGGTCGGAACGTGGATCAGTGGGATGCCACGACCGAACCTGACATAGGCGATGCGGACGCCGTCGTCGGTGGTGCAGTAGCGGACTTCCGGGTTAGGCATGGCGCCAGCTCACTTCGCACACCCGTACCGGCTCCTCGAAGCCCTTCGCCACGAACTCGCCGCGGTCCGCGAAGAGGAAGCCCTTGCCGGAGCAGAGGCCGCGCACCGTATCCGCCACCAGGATCTCTCCGCCGCCCGCCTTGGCCGCGATGCGCGACGCGAGGATTACCGTCGCGCCGAAGAGGTCGCCGTCTTCTTCGATCGGCTCGCCGGCGTTCAGCCCGACGCGGACGTTGAGAGGTTTGCCCTCGCGCTCGGCGAAGGCGCGCTGGAGGGCGATCGCGCACTCGACGGCCTTCGTGACGGAGCCGAACGACGCCATGAAGCCGTCGCCCATCGTCTTGACTTCGGTGCCGCTGTACTGTGTGAGCAGCTCGCGCGTGATGCGTTCGTGTTCGCGCAGGAGCGCTCTGCCCTGCTCGTCGCCGAGACGCTGCATCATCTCCGTGTGGCCGACGATGTCGGTGAAGAGCACGGTGCGGACGCCTGATGGGCCCTCGGATTCCTTCGTGCGTGGTGCGTCGATGTCCTCGTTGATGAACGTACGAATGTGGTCGGCCAGCCCCTCTGGATCGTCCGCCCAGAGGCCGGGCACGGTGAAGAGCCGAGCATCCGGCAGCCGGGAGACGAGGTCGCGCGTCATCTCGGGAGTCACGTACTGTAAGCCCTCGTGCCGGATCGCCAGCGCAGGCATCCTCAACGAAGAGGCGTACGGCGTTGCGTCGAAAGTCGCCGTCACCGGGGCCTGAGCGAAAAACTCTGGGCCGACGCAGGAGCGGACGTAGATGCCATGGGCACGCGACTCCTCCCTGCCAGGGCCGAAGGACACCGCGCCGAGCGCCTCAGTTGCCATCTCGAAATCGATGGAAGCCGCGCTCATCAGCGCGCGCGCCTGTGGTGTGTCGAGCAGATCTCGCATGCGCAGGAAGCTATCGAGGAATACGATGCGCCGGATCCGGGTCGCGTTCTGCGCGGCGTACAAGACCACAGCCGGCGTGGAGGATTGAAAGCAGGTGAGTGCGAAGTGATCAAGCTGGAGCCGCTCAACGACGGCTTGGATGTCGAGTGCGCTCTCCTCCAGTGTCATTGGAAAGACTCGATCGGACATGCCCCCACCGCGCGCGTCGAAGCGAATGAGCGTATTGTTGCTGGCCAGCGGTCCAAAAAGCCTTTTGAAGAGAGGCACCTCCCACTCCAGCTGGACGTGGCTGGCGATGGGGTCGGCTACAAGGATGTGGGGCGGCCCAGCTCCGGTCACGGTATATGCGATGCGCACGCCGTCCTGGGTCGTGCAATAGCGGACTTGGGGGTCAGGCATCGGTTAGTTCACCAGGGCTAGCCTGGCGTTGGCAGCGCGCAGGCGCTCGCAGAGGGTCACGAGCACCTTCTTGCGCAACTGCGGGATGTCATCAAGCAGCGCTCCGAAGGCGCGCGACTCCAAAACGAGCAGCGTCATCGGTGTTTCCGCGGTCACGGTCGCGCCGCGCGGCTTGTTGTCGATGAGCGACATCTCGCCGAGCATCTCGCCTTGGCGAACAGTGGCGATCTTCTTGCCGTTCTGCTCGACGCGAGCGCGTCCATCCAGGACGACGAAGAACTCGCGGCACAAACCACCCTGCCGGGCTAGGACTTTGCCGGCAGGCACGGAGACTTCGTCGGCGTGTCCAGCGATGAGATCGAGGTGACGCCGGCTCATCGTGCCGAGCAGGGGTACCGACTTCAGGACATCAACCTTCTGGGAGTGACGTTTCAAGAGCATGGCCAACCTCCCTAACGCCTCATAACAGTCTCGAAAGATCCTTCGCCCTCCACCCCGCTGCCGCGCTGTATTGCCGAAGACAATGCGGGCGACCACACCGGGTCGCCCCTACACGCGTGTCAATGTTCATTCGAACTCCCAGACGCCGCCGTTCTTGAACTCGCGCAGGATGCGCCGCGCGACGACCATGCGGTGCACTTCGTCCGGGCCGTCGTAGATGCGAGCGGCGCGGGCGTCGCGGTACATCTGCGCCAGCGGCGTGTCCTCGGAGACGCCCATGGCGCCGTGCACCTGGATCGCGCGGTCGATGACGTTGTGCAGCGCCGTCGCGCCCCAGAACTTGATCAGCGAGATCTCGACGCGCGCCTCATCGCCCTGATCGATCTTACTCGCGGCGTGCATCGTGAGGAGCCGGCAGGCCTGGATATCGGCCGCGGAATCGGCGATCCAGGTCTGCACCGTCTGCTTGTTCGCGAGCGGCTCGCCGCCGACCTGCCGCGCGAGCGCGCGCCGGCAGAGCAGCTCGAAGGCGCGCTGCATCTGGCCCAACCAGCGCATGCAGTGGTGGATGCGCCCCGGCCCGAGCCGCTTCTGCGCGATGCGAAAGCCATCGCCCGGCTCGCCGAGGACGTTGGTGACGGGCACGCGCACGTCCTCGTAGCGGATCTCGCAGTGGGAGCCGCGCGTCTCGCCCATCACGGGCACGGCACGGATGATGTTCACGCCCGGCGTATCGAGCGGGACGATGATCTGCGACATGCGCCGGTGCGGCTCGGCGTCGGGATCGCTGACCGCCATCACGATGGCGAACGTGGCGCCCTGCGCGCCGGAGGTGAACCACTTGTGGCCGTTGATCACCCAGTCGTCGCCGTCGCGGACGGCGCGGGTCCGGAGGCCGGTCGGGTCGGCGCCGGAGACCTCCGGCTCGGTCATCGAGAAGCAGGAGCGGATTTCGCCCGCGACGAGCGGCTTGAGATAGCGGTCCGTCTGCTCCTTGGTGCCGAACTGGTGGAGGATCTCGGCGTTGCCGGTATCGGGCGCGGCGCAGCCGAAGGCGCGGGGCGCGATCGGGCTGCGGCCGAGGATCTCGTTCACGTAGGCGTAGGGCAGGAAGCCTGCGCCGCTGCCGCCAGCCTCCGGCCCGATGAACATCGCCCACATGCCCATCGCCTTGGTGCGGGCCTGCAGGTCTTTCAGCAGCGCATCGGCTTGAGGGCCGCCTTCGTGGAAGATGGGCTCGTTCGGGTAGATGTGCTCCTCGAGGAAGCTCTTCGCCTTGCTGCGAAGCTCGCGGATCTCGGGGGAGAGGGTGAAATCGACCATGAGGTATCATCCCTTCGTCTGCGAAAGGCTGTTCCGGCGGGCGGATTGTACCACAGGCGTAGATCAGCTTCATCCGGCCGATGCTGCCGGTAGAAGCGTCACATTTTGGGGGCCTTCTGCGTTAGAGTGCTGAGAGTAGAGCCGACGATGCCCAACCCCGCCTTCTGGTGTTTCGATTCCTCATATTTGCTACACTGCGAACACGTTCAGGCAAGGAGGCTTGGGCTCGAAGACGGGGGAGCTCGCAGCCGGGACACGGCCAGGCCTCTGAACGTACGGCCCGGCCTCGGCAGTGCCGGATAGGAGGCTGAGAGTGAACCTCGAGCGCAAGAAAATTGCCGGCGCAGGCGGCATCGCACTACTGGCGGCGGGCTTGGCGGTCGCGCTCGTTCTCAGCGCCGGCTCCAACTCACACGATAAGGCGAACGCCGCCTTCGACGCCTCGCTCGACTTCTCGATCAGCAGCACGGGCTGTGACAGCAGCGGCACACCGACCGCAACCTGCCACGTGCCGGTGAGCGGCACGTTTAGCATGGCCTTGAACATCAAGAGTCTGCCCTCGAACGGCAATTACGCCGGGTATGACTCGAGGCTCACCTTCACTTCAGGCCTCACCACCGGCGCAGCCGGGCTGCATCAGACCGGCGCCGGCAACTGGGCTGACTGCGCGTTCGCAGCATCGGACTTCTCTGCCGCGCTGCCGACACCTCCGGCCCTGGGCGAGGTCAACAGCGGATGCGCCGAATTTGGCACCTCGACCTACCTCGGCGCGCTGTATCACCTCGACTTTACGTGCGGCGCCACAGCATCGACGGAGACGATCACGATGGTCCACGGCGACAACGTGACGGACACGCTTGAAGGCGTGAGCACGCCGCACAGCGAGGCGGCGGACGAGTCGCTGGCCGTAATGTGCGAGAACCCGCCGACGGACACGCCGACGGCAACCCTCACGCCCACGATCACGAACACGCCGACGATCACGCCTACGCCGACTCGCACGCTCACTCCGACGCGCA
>JBGQHA010000124.1:0-7387 GCA_041497735.1 Dehalococcoidia bacterium
CTTCCGACGGCCCCGGGAGAGTGCGGAAGCCCTGCGACGTGGCTGGCTGCACACAGGGGACATCGGCTACCTGGACGCTGACGGCTACCTGTACGTGCTGGATCGCCGGGACGACCTCATCGTCTCAGGGGGAGAGAACGTCTACCCGGCCGAGGTGGAGGAGGTGCTGCGCGCCCACCCTGATGTCGCGGACGCCGGGGTCGTGGGCCTGGCGGATCCGGAGTGGGGCCAGCGGGTGGTGGCCGCTGTCGTGCTGCGGGAACGCTCCGCCCTCAGCCAAGAGGATCTTCTTGCCTTCTGCCGAGAGCGGTTGGCCCCCTACAAGGTGCCGAAGGAGCTGCGCCTCGTGGCGGCATTGCCCAGAAACGCCGCCGGCAAGCTGTTGCGCCAGGAGTTGCGCCCGGAGTGGGCGACATATTAGTGCTGCCGGAACCAGTGCGGCCGAAGGAGGATGAAGGATGACAGAGCAGACCCTTTACGAACGGCTCGGGGGCGTCAACGCCGTGTGCGGCGGGTGACGCGGCGCCGGTTCAGCCCGGAAGAGAAGTCCGGATCGTGCTCGAGGGCTTCCGCCGGGAGGTGACGGTGAACGACCTATGCCGGCGGTCTCGCGCTCCAGATACGCGACCCCACGGTCGGGAGCCGCTGATCGCACGCCTGGGGCGAGTTCCCCCCTCAGGCCAGAGGCTTGTTCATGCTCGCCACTTTCACGACAATCTGTGTTCCCCTGCCCGTACTGGAGGACAGCTCAAAGCGACCGCCCACCAGCTCAGCCCGCTCCTTCATGCCCACCAGGCCGAGCTTACCCGCACGGGAGAGATCTGAGACCTCTTTGGGGGGAGAGAACCCGCGGCCGTCGTCGGCCACGGAGACGCGCACGTTGTCTTCATCGAAATCCAGCTCGATCGTTGCCGAAGCGGCGTCCGCGTGTTTCTCGACGTTCCTGAGCGCCTCCTGTACGATCCTGAACAGGGCGAGTTCGACTGTTGGCCCTAGGCGCCGGGGACTGCCGCGGACCCCGAACTTCGACCCGCCGGGAAGCGAACTCTTCATGTCTTCTACCACCATTTCGATGGCAGCCACCAAGCCAAGGTCATCAAGGACGGGTGGCCGAAGATCGTGGCTGTAGCGGCGGACCGCCTCCAGGGTGTTGCGCGTCAGATCCAAGATCTCGTCAATCGACGGCGCTTGGCTCGCGGCGGCACTGTCACGAAGCCGTTCCAGTTTGCGCACCATCCGCACCATCTCTTGCGCCGTCTCGTCGTGGAGCTCGCGGGCGATTCTCAGACGTTCTTCTTCCTGCGCCTGCGTCACTTGATGGGCATACGAGCGTAGGCTTTCCTGTCGTTGCCGGTAGAGCCGGGCGTTGTCAACAGCGGCCCGCACCTGCTGGGCGATCGTGGTCAGCAACTCGACCTCTTCACCGGAAAACAGCTGCCCCTTTGCGGCAGTCGCTCCCAGCGAGCCGATGATGCCCGCCTCTCCAGAAAGGGGCACCGCCACCGTTCGGCTGTCCAGAATCGCCAGCTCAGGGTTAGCTTTCAGGCGCCGGTGGAGATCCTGAACCAAGACGGTGGGAGAAGGCGCCTGGGAGTGCGCAACCTCTGCCATGGTGAGCAGCCCGCTGCCGGGAGATTCCGGCTCCAGACACAGCCACACCGATTCCAGGGAGAGGCCTGAAAGCACGCGCCGCAATACGTGCGGGATCTGCTGTTCTACCTCCAGGGTGTGGCTGAGGATCTCGCCGATGTCGTTCAGGAGCCGGAGGCTGGCGCTCGTCTCTTCCGCCCTCCGCCGCTGCTTAGCTTCGAGATCCACTCTCCAGGCCACGAGGATGCCGACAGGTAAGGTGACCATCAATTGTCCCAGCTCTGTGAACCAGTGGAGCCCGGAGCGATGCCAGATCCAGGTGCTGGGGGAGGTCAGAAATGCGGCCCAGAGCGCGGTCAGAATCGCGCCTTCCCAGCCGAAGCTCAGGGCGGCATAGAGCAGCGGCAGGATATACAGCGTGATGGCGAGTCCATGCTCATTGCCCGCGGGATTCGTGTACCCCAGACTTTCGATCAGATAGTGAGGTACCGTGGCAATCGCCACCAGCGCTTGTATGTGCCAGAACCGCGGCTCACGGATCCGTTGGGGAACGTGGCGGATCGGGTCAGTGAGGAGCTGCCAGCGCACATCCCGCAGGCGCAGGGTGCGCCTAGGCCGGGACGTAAGAACACTAGCTTTCATCGAGGTCTTCCAGCCGGAGCACGCCGCGCCTGAGGCCAGTGATGACGGCCTCTGTGCGCGAGCCTACGCCGAGCTTGGTGAAGATGTGGGTCAAGTGCACCTGCACGGTTCGCAAGCTGATGAAGAGGCGGGCAGCGATCCGGCTATTGCTCATGCCGCAGGCGGCGAGCCGCAAGACTTCCCGTTCCCGTTCTGTCAACAGCTCGCTGCCCTTGTCACCGTCGGCTCGCTCGTGATACTCCTCTGCCCCCAGCCGCGCGAGTACCTTCTTGGCGATGGCCGGATGAAGGACAGGTTCGCCGGCGTGGACCGACCGGACCGCGCGCACCACCTCGGTGGAGGGAACGTCCTTCAACAAATAACCTGCCGCCCCCGCATGCAGAAGCGCGAAAATGTACTGGTCATAGTCGTACTGGGTCAGGATGAGCACCGCCGTGCCTGGCCGGATTGCCTTAATCTTCTCAGTGGCCTCGATGCCATTCATCACGGGCATGGCGATATCCAGGATCACCACATCCGGGCTGAGCCGTTCCGCCAGGGCAACCGCTTCGGCCCCGTTCGTCGCTTCTCCAACCACCTCAATGTCCGGCTCCTGCTCGAGCAGCTGGCGCGTCGCTTCTCGAACAAAGCTGTGATCTTCGGCGACTATTACTCGGATCTTCTCCATGCCAGCGATCTTCCTGTCAGATTATAGCTGCTGCCACCTCCCGGAACCGTTGTGGCGTGTAGGCAATTCGAGCCGGTCCGGCCGGTCTACTACGAGTTCATGCTTAGGTAGATGGCGCATACAGCGGGTTCAAAGTCTGCCTCATCGTGCGATGCCGACAGCTGGTCCATTGGCAGATGCTGTAGATGACGGATCATGGCCCGAACCGAATCGGAGCGAGGAGCCAAGAGCGGAACATGGAACCCGAAAACTACCGGCAAGATCCACCAGAGGGCGGGCGCAAGATAGCCCGCCGCAGCGTCCTCCGCCTGCTGGGGATGGGTGCCCTGGGGCTGCTGCCTCTGCCCGTGCTCCCTTCGCTTCTCCGGATGGCAACACGTCAGGGGGCGATTCGATCGAGCCTTCAGACCGCACGGACGCTTGATGGCCGTATCCGCCAGTGGACGATGGTCATTGACCTGCGCCGCTGCGACGGCTGCCAGAGCGTCGGCAAGCCGCCCCAGTGCACCGCAGCGTGTATCGAAGGCCACTTTGCGCCCGAGCCCATGGAATGGATCCAGGTGTTCGAGGGAGAGTTGCCGGGTGGCGGCACACAGTTCATCCCGACGCCATGCCAGCAGTGCCAGAACCCGCCCTGCGTGAACGTCTGCCCGGTCGCCGCCACATTTTCGACGCCCGAGGGGACGGTGCTCATCGACCAGGACCGCTGTATCGGCTGCCGCATCTGCATGGCCGCCTGCCCCTACGACCGGCGGTTCTTCAATTGGGGCACGGCGCCGGTGCCACCGGAGTCGCGCATGGCCGCCTACGACCCAGAGCACCAGGTGCCCACCAAGCGGGGCACCGTGATGAAGTGTGACTTCTGCCCGGACATGGCGCGAACGGGGACGCTGCCCTACTGCGCGCAGGCCTGCCCGAACAAGGCGATCTACTACGGCGATCTGGAAGAAGACATCGGCAGCAACGGCGAGAGCGTTATCGTGCTCTCGCGGACTCTGGCCCAGAACCAGGCGTATCGCCTGAGGGACGATCTGGGCACGAAGCCCAGGGTCTACTACATCGCGGGCCACGGCGAGGCGGTGGGGCGTGACGTGTTCACCAAGGGACGGCTGCCCACGCGCTGGCCGTGGGTCGAGAAGATCAAGGGAGCCAAGACGTGGAAGCGCTAGCCCGCCACTCATCCGAGCCTCGTGCCGGGAGAAGCTTCGACGCGGGCGAGGAGCCGAGCAGCGACCCGCAGGAGCGGCTGATCCGGACTGCTCTAGCGCCGGTTACCGGTACGAGCCTCGCCTATTACCTGTGGGTTGCCTTTCTCCTCATGGTCATCGCCTGGGGCGCATACGCCTACTCCCGTCAGCTCCGGGACGGTCTTGTCGTCACCGGTATGCGGGACCGTATCTCGTGGGGACTTTATATCACCACCTTCGTGTTTTTCATTGGCATAAGCCACGCCGGCACCCTCATTTCGGCGATCCTTCGGGTGAGTCAGGCCCGCTGGCGGACGCCCGTCACGCGCATGGCGGAGTTTATCACCGCAGTAGCCCTCATCTGCGGCGCGATGTTCGTGATCATTGACATGGGCCGGCCCGACCGGGTGCAAAACATTATCCTCTACGGCCGTTGGCAATCGCCTATCGTCTGGGATGTGCTGGCCATCACGACCTATCTAACGGCCAGCATCGCGTATCTCTTCCTGCCCATGATCCCTGACCTGGCCCTCTTCCGCGACCGCCTACGTGGCCGCGCACCGGCCTGGAGGACGAGGCTCTACGATCTGCTCTCCGTCCGCTGGCAAGGGACCAACTCCCAGTGGCGCTCCATGGGGGCCGCCATCACCACCGCGATGATCCTGATCATTCCCATCGCCGTTTCGGTTCATACCGTGGTGTCCTGGATCTTCGCCATGACCCTGCGAGAACCGTGGAACAGTACGATCTTCGGCGCCTTCTTCGTCGCCGGGGCCATTTTCTCCGGGATCGCCATGTTGATCATTGTCATGGCGATCCTGCGGAAGGTCTACCACTTGGAGGAGTACATCACAGAGAAGCACTTCTTGTATCTGGGCTATCTGATGGCGGCGCTCGCGCTGATCATGATGTACGGCAATGTGTCCGAGTATGCCACCACGGGCTACAAGATGTCGGGGGAGACGCAGTTCCACTTTCGGCAGCTCTTCTTGGAACAGTTTGCCGGCTTCTACTGGTTCTATTTCGTCGGAGGCCTGGTGGTCCCGGGTCTTCTGGTGCTGCTCCCCTGGACTCGGAACATTTGGGGTGTGGTGGTGGCGGCGGTCTTGGTTGTCGCGGCGATGTGGGTCGAGCGGTACTTCATCGTCGTCGCCGGCTTTCGCGTTCCCCTCATGCCGTACAAGCCGTCCGTCTACGCACCCAGCTGGGTCGAGATATCCGTCGTCGCCGCCGGCTTCGCGCTGTTCGCCCTGCTGATCACGCTGTTCGTCAAGATCTTCCCTATCATCGCCGTCTGGGAGGTGGCGGAGGATCTGGAAAACGCGGAGATCACGCTGGCTGCCGAGCGCCTGGCCCCGGACCCTGCAGGAGGTGGACGTTGATGAAAGCGATGATCAAGGTGCTGCTCGTTTTGGTCGCGCTTGGGGGGGCTGTCTTCGCCTTGGCCGGCACGGCGAACGCCGCCGACGTGAAGGTGCAGATTGTGGCGCCGAAGGAAGCTGTCGTCGGGCGTCCGGTGGACATCCAGGCTACGTTGCATCTTGCCGGCGACAGCTCGGCTCTGGCCGGCGTGCCAGTCACGCTCTACACGGAAGCTTCCTTTGGAGATGTCACCGGCGACATAGAGTTGGCGAAGGCGATGACAGACGCTAACGGTGTGGCCGTCCTTAGCTACGAGCCGCGCTCGGCCGGTGACCACCAGATACGGGTCGAGTACCTGGCGCCGGGTGCCAGCGCCCCGGAAGTCGCCACCGCCTCTATTTCGGTGGCTGGCAGCACGCAGCAGCTCTATCGCTCCACGGCAGGGGTTCAGATCCCTGGACTCAACGTCTGGCTCCTCATGGCCGTGCTCGCAGGCGTGTGGGCCATCCTGCTAAGCATCGCACTCCGGGTCATCGCCATCGCTCGCGCCGGCGCGGACGTGGGGGCGCTCCTTCCACGAGGAGCGTCCCGTCAGATGGGAGGCGACGACGCCTCTCAATTGGACACGACGCGAAAGGGGGTGACTCACAAATGATCCGGCTGCCCAGGTTGTCCATCCCGCCGGGCCCCATCCTTGGCGCCATTGTGATGAGCATTCTCGCGTTGACGCTCATCGCGGTGATCGTTGCGCGTAGCCCGTACACGCACGCGAATCTTTCGCCGGAGGGCTACAACCGGACGACGGTCGCTTATGTCGGTCAGGAGTACCCCTTGCCCTGGCTACGTCTCGCCGATCCGCGGCTGGCTAGCACGGGCGACCCTGCCCAGGATGGCCGTGCGCTCTTCCTGGAGTACGGCTGCACGAGCTGCCACGGCCTAACGGGCCAAGGCGGTGCCGTGGGGAAGGAGATCAGCGGCGACAGCGCATTGAAGATCACGTCGAAGGTGCGGGAGGGCCCGAAAACCATGCCCGCGTTCCACACCAGCGTACTCTCTGATTCGGATCTCCAGAAGATCATCGCGTTCCTGCAATCGATAAAGCAGTAGGCTAGAGGGCATGATAAGGTAGGGGCATGATTCGAGGAATTCAAAGGAGGGAGAGGACGATGAACAAGACAGTGCTTGTGCTGGTTGGTCTGGCCGTTGGCCTGCTGCTGGTCTCCGCGGCCTGCGGGGGCGGAGGGGGGAAGGCAACGCCAAAGCCAACAGCCACCGCTCCGGCTAAGGCAACAGCGACCACTGCGGCGCCGGCGGCGACCGCTACGGGAACCGCATCCACGACGCCACCGAGCGCCGCGGAGCTGAGGGCCGACCTCGCGGACATCAACGCGGTCCTACGCGACACCATCGCCAAGGCCCAGGCTGGCGACGTGCAGGGCACCCGGGACGCCGAAGCGAAGGGTGACAAGTCGATGGAGGCGATCATCAAGGCTGTCAGGCTGGTGGACCCCACCCTTGCTGACGCGATCGAGACCAAGGAGCTGGCTTACGAGGCCCAGGCGGACTCGACCAACACCGATCTGACCGCCCTAGCAACGGATGCGCAGGATGCCCTGACTCTTCTCGTTCAAGCCGGCACCACGCTCGGGATCTCGCCGTAGCCCGTCGTCTGACCACAGCCCCGGCTGCGGAGTGAGCTTCCCGGCCGGGGTAGCGTGGCGGCGGAGGGCCGGACACGAACCGGCCCTACCAGCGGGGCAGGTGGGGGATGGGGGTTGATACCGTTATGCAACACCTCTCGAGACGACGTTCTGGCTGGCGCTGATCGCTACCGCTGGTGCTGTCCTCTTCTACTGGGTCCATGCCTTCGCCGGCACCGGGTTGCGCCACCCTGCCGCCGCTCGTAGACCAGGGGTGGCCTCTCGCGAAAGTGAGGCGC
>JBGQHA010000125.1:0-7385 GCA_041497735.1 Dehalococcoidia bacterium
CCAGGCCGCCGCTTCCTCGCGGCTGCTCACGCCGAGCTTGCCCAGGATCTCCGAGACATGGAACTTCGCCGTGCGCTCCGTGATGCCCAGCCGCGATGCGACCTGCTCGTTCGTGGCGCCTTCGCGCAGCAGCGCCAGCACGTCCCACTCGCGTGGCGTGAGGATATCGGGGTGGCGTGGCCGGCCTCGTCTCGCCATCGAGGCAACTCTACCGCCGTTCGCGCCGAATTACACTGATCTACGGCGGCTCTGAGGTTGCTAGAATGGCCGTATGAGCTGGCAGGAGCGTATCGCGATCGACCCCAAGGTCATGGGCGGAAAGCCCGTGATCAGGGGCACTCGTGTGCCCGTGCAAGCGATTATCGCCTCGC
This sequence comes from Dehalococcoidia bacterium, assembly GCA_041497735.1. GTDB lineage: Bacteria > Chloroflexota > Dehalococcoidia > DSTF01 > RBG-16-68-14 > JBBDXS01. Next base: position 372 of record JBGQHA010000125.1, read on the forward strand.
TTGCAGGCGGCGATGACGTTGGGCGAGTCTGCGATCAGTTCGTTGTGGCTGAGGAAGACGTGCGCGCAGCGCTAGAATATGCCGCCGAAGTACTAGGCGACGAGCGCATCTATGCGCTTCCTGCTTGACGAGAACATTCCGAAAGACTTTGCTGTGGCCCTCCGCTCGGAGGGCCACGACACTGTCAGAGTATCGGAGACTTCACTTCGTGGTGGCGATGATGATGCTGTGTGGGCGTTCGCTGTGGAAGACAACCGGATCGTCGTTACGGCGGATCTGGACTTTCCGCTGGCGGCCCCGATGCCGGCCGGCTTGATCTTGTTGCGAGGCTTCGATCGAATCTCAACACAGGCACTGATGGAGTTGCTCTTGTCTGCAATTCGGTCGATCGGAGATGAGCTGGTCGGGAGCCTGCTTGTGATCTCGCCGGGGCGTGTCCGCAAACGAAGGCTCAGTTAGCCGCCGGGCGCAGGTCCACCACGCGCAGCTCCAGCCCGTCCGACCGCCGCCGGTCCGCCGAGAGGCTGTACACGAGATCGACGCGCGCGCCTGATTCGATGCCGTCGCCGTCCTGGCGGAACGCGATCGCCGGCCAGGCGACAGCGCCGTCGCGCAGCTTCAACCGCAGGTGCTTTCCGTCCGCGCCGACCCGCTGTCGCTCCGCCACCAGGACGTTGCGGCTCAGGAACGTCGGCTCCGGGTTGCCGATGCCGTGCGGCGCCATCTGCGCCAGCCAGCGGATCTCATCGCCGCGCAGCGACGCCAACGGCAGCTCCGCATCGATCGTGATCGCGGGCCGCAGGTCTTCACCCGCGAGCTGCTCCGCCGCGATGGCGAGCAGCCGTTCCTTGATCGCGGGCAGCTTGTCGTTCTCTGCTGTGAAGCCCGCCGCCGCTCGATGCCCCCCGAAGCGCACAAAGAGCTCGCCGCAGCCCCGCAGCGCCTTCGTGATGTCGAACGCCGGTATGCTGCGACAGCTCGCGCGGCTTTCGTCCTCGTACTGTTGGTAGACGACAGCTGGCCGGCAGTGCGACTCGACCAATCGAGACGCCACCAGCCCCACGATACCCGCCGGCAGATCGGCGTGGCCGATCATCAGCAGCGGCGCGTCGCCTTCGCGCTCCGCCAGCTCCTCGGCCAGCGCGCAGGCGGCCACCGTCGCTTCCTGCCGCTGCCGGTTCAGCGCATCCAACTCCTGCGCCAGCTTGCGCGCGCTCTCATCGTCCGTTGCCGTCAGCAGATCGAACGCGAGGCGCGCGTGCGCGAGCCGCCCGGCCGCGTTCAGCCGCGGCCCCAGCGCGAAGCCGATCGTCTCACAATCGACACGCACTGGGTCAGCGCCCGCGACCTCAATTAGCGCGCGCAGGCCCGGGCGCTCCGTGCGCGCGATCGCGCGCAAGCCGTCGCGCACCAGGCGGCGGTTCTCGCCCGTGAGCGGCGCCATGTCGCACACCGTCCCGAGCGCGACCAGCTCCAGTATGCGCGCGACATCAGCCGGCCGGCCCAGCGCATCGTGCAGCGCGAGTAGCACGTAGCCGGAGATGCCGCACGCCGCCGGCTCATCGAGGATCGCATCGTCGCGCTTCGGGTTCACAATCAGCGCGCCGAGTGGCAGCCGCTCCGGCACCTTGTGGTGATCGAGCACGATCACGCCCATGTCGAGCCGCCGCGCGTGCGCGATCTCCTCGACACTGCTCGTGCCGCAGTCGGCGCTCACAAGCAGCGTTGCGCCGAGCGCGCGCAAGGAATCGATCGCGTCCGTGTTCAGCCCGTAGCCCTCGTCGACGCGGTGTGGCAGATACGGGATCGGCCGCGCGCCGAGCGACGCGAGCCCTTCGGTCAGCAGAACCGCCGACGTGATGCCGTCGACATCGAAGTCGCCGAAGACGGCGACCGTCTCGCCGCTGCGGCACGCGCGCGCCAGGCGCTCGACCGCCGGCTCGAGGTCCGGCAGCGGCGGCGTGGAGGGCGGCGTCTCGCCGTCGAAGAACGCGCGCGCCTCGGCTTCCGTGCGCACACCTCGATGCGCCAGCAGCGTGCCGATCAGCGCCGGCCACGCGCCGAGAGGCACCGCGTCCGGCGCCTCGCGCACCACCCACCGCTTTTGTGTCGAGATCCGGGTGTCGACCGTCATATTGGGCGTTCCTTCGCCGCAAAGCGTCCCCTCTCCCTCGTCGAGGGAGAGGGCTTAGGGTGAGGGAGGGTAACTACCACGCGGCTAGACTAGCACACATGTACGATGCCGTAAAGCCTGCGAACCCTGTCATCCTGAGCGGTAAGTCCGCCAGAGGCGGACGCGAGCGAAGGATCTTCCGCCGCTGTTGAGAGTCTGGCGACTATCCCAGCGGCGACCCGCCCGCGCCGTAGATGTGTGCTATCGAGTGCAGGATCAGCACCGCGTCCATCACTTCCGCCACGCTGCCTTCCTGCAAACCGAACTTCGCCTTCGCCTGGAGCTGGTCGTCGGGCATCGCCTTCACGAAGTCCACCAGCTTCCCAAAGCTGGTCTTGTACGCGCCCAGCAGATCCTGCTCCGAAAGCGCCTCTTTCGCGGAGACCATCTGCGCGTTGAACCCATCGATGTCGAAGCCGGCCATCGCGTCTGCGCCGCCCGAGCTTGCCAGCCCGCCGACGAAGCCCGGTGTGATCTCGGCGACCGCGGTGAGGTGGGCGTACGCCTGCTTGCGCGTCCACGTGCCGCCCTCGTCCAGCACCTTCTTCTTCCAGTCGTCCGGCCCAAACCCGGACATCACGCGCACGCCCTCGCGCAGCACGGTCTGCAGCCCGCTCACCAGCTCATCTCGTGTCGTCATGGCCTCTCCTCCTCAGTGCTCTAGGGATAATGCTGTGACAGTCTACTCGTCGACGCGCCGGAAGGCCACCGTCGCGTTGTGCCCGCACTCGAAGTGGATGTCCTCAGGCTCCAGCGCGAAGAGCTCCGGATCGGGCTCGGCGATGACCCGGCAGCCGCGGCGCAGGTAGAACTCGACCGTGTTCTCCGACGGCGTCGCCGATACGTAAAGGCCCACGGCGCCCAGTCGGGAGGCGACCGCCTGTGCGGCCTCGAAGAGCTCGGTCCCGAGGCCGAGGCGCCGGTGGTCGTGACCGACGTGGAGGAACGTCAACTGCACCAGGTCGCCGCGCGGCCCGCGCGGCAGCGTGTCCACGACCGCCAAAGCCACGAGGCGCGGGCCGTCGAACACGCCCAGGAAGACCCCGCCGCGATCGAACGTCGCTCCGAGGATCGGCGCGTCCTTCTCGGGCTCGCCCGGCGGCCAGCCGCGGATGTCGTAGAAGTCGGCGCGAGAGACGAGTTCGCCGTCGCGGAATTCGTAGATCCGCTCGACGATCTCCCTGCGATCGATCGTCCAGATCAGCCCGAGCTCGTCCTTGGTCAGGCGCCGCCGAACGAGCTCATCAGTCACACGGCCAGCCCACGCGCAGGGAGGCCGAACGAAGCGAAGGCAGCGGCGAGCAGGGAGCGCGCCGTCGAGGCTCGCGCCGACGTGTCGTCATAGAGTGTCCTTTTTCATGACTTGAGCTCCTTCACCACCCACGCTCGCAGCGCTCAGCTTCCCCTCTCCTTCGGAGAGGGAGAGGGGCTAGGGGTGAGGGAGGTCTTTGGCAGACTGTAGTCTACTCTTCGACGCGCCGGAAGGCCACCGTCGCGTTGTGGCCGCCCAGCCCCACCGAGCTCGAGAGCGCTGCCCGCACCTTGGCCTGCCGCGCCACATTCGGCACGTAGTCCAGGTCGCACTCCGGGTCCGGCACCTCGTAGTTGATCGTCGGGTGGATCACGCCTTCATGGACCGTCTTCACCGCGACGAGTGCTTCCAGCGCTCCCGCGCCGCCCATCAGGTGTCCGACCATCGATTTCGTCGAGCTGATCGCGATCGACTTCGCGTGATCGCCGAAGACCTGATTGATCGCCAGCGTCTCGATCTTGTCGTTCAGCGGCGTGCCCGTGCCGTGCGGGTTGATGTAATCGATCTCCTCCGGCGCAATGCCGGCCTTGCGCAGCGCCATGCGCATCGCGTTGATCGGCCCGCGGCCCGTTTCGTGCAACGCTTCCATGTCGTACGCGTCGTTGCTCGAACCGTAGCCGACGACCTCCGCATAGCAGCGCGCGCCGCGCGCCTTCGCATGCGACAGGCTCTCCAGCACGAGCGCCGCCGCGCCCTCGCCGACAACAAAGCCGTTGCGCCGCGCGTCGAACGGTTTGCACGCCTTCGCCGGGTCGGGGTCGCTCGCGAGCCCGCGCAACGCCTGGAAGCCGGCGAGGTGCACCGGCAGGATCGGCTCGTCTGTGCCGCCGCAGATGATCGCGCGCGCATCGCCGCGACGGATCGTCTCCATCGCCTCACCGACGGCCGTCGTGCCGGTCGCGCAGGCCGACGTCGGGCAGTAGTTCGGCCCCTGCGCGCCCAAGGCGATCGCGATGTGGCCGGATGATGCGTCGGGCAGCATGTGCGAGATGAGGAACGGGCTGATCCGGCGTATGCCGCGCTCCCGCAGCAGGTCGTGCTGCTCCAGAATGAGCGCGTATCCGCCACCCGCCGACCCGAAGATCACGCCGACGTCGCTCGCGTTCGACTCGTCGATCGCCAGCCCGGCGTCCGCAACGGCCTGCTGCGCTGTTACGACGGCGTACTGCGCCGGGAGCGTCATCCGGCGCAGGTCCTTGCTCGGGATCAGCTCTTCCGGGTGGAAGTCGTGTACTTCGCCGACGGCATTAGCCTCGAACCACGGCGCGTCGAACTTCGTCAGCGGCCCGATGCCCGACCGGCCGTCCACCATCGCCTGCCAGGCCGTCTCGACGTCGTTCCCTACCGGGCAGACAACGCCTAGGCCGGTAACAACCACGCGTTGTTCGTCGGGCAATTCGAAAAAAGGCGGGTAGATAGGCGCCACAGCCATCGATGGGTGGCGCTAGATGACCGTCTCGATCGCCGCGGCCGCCGGTAGCTGCAGCGAATCGATGACCTTGAGCACATCCTCGGGCGGCGTCTCGTCCGTCCCGATGACCTGCGCGTCGCCGGCGATCCGCCGCACCATCTTCGACAGCGAGTGGCCCGGCCCGACCTCGACGAACACGCCAGCGCCCTGGTTCGCCATCGCGAGGACGCAGCGTGCCCAGTGTACGGCTGAGACGAGCTGGTCGGAGAGCTCCTGGCGCACCTCTTCCGCGCGCGTGAGCAGCTTTGCCGAGACGTTCGATACGACCGGGGTGTCCGGATCGCGGAACGGCGTTGCGGAGATGAAGCGCGAGAGCTCGCGTCCGGCGTCTCCCATGATCGGCGTGTGGCCCGGCACGCTGATCGGTAGGCGCAGCACACGGCCGCCTCGTTCGCGCGCGAGCGCCATCGCTCTCTGTAGCGGGCCAACGTCGCCCGAGATCACCGTTCCGGCCGGGCCGTTGAATACCGCCGCCAGCACATTGCCTTCCGGAGACGCGTCGCGGCAAACGTGATCGACATCGTTCTCGGCCATCCCCAGGATCGTCGCCATGCCGCCCGGCCGCGTCCTCACGCGTTCCGCCATGATCCGCCCGCGCTCGAGCACGAGCCGCAGCCCGTCGCTGAAATCGATCGCGCCCGCCGCGACGGCCGCCGTGAACTGGCCCAGGCTGTGCCCGGCAACGAACGATGGCCGGAGCTGGCGTCCCTTCTCGGCGAGCCGCTCCCGCAGGTCGGCCAGGTAGGCGATGCTGGTCGTCAGGATCGCGGGCTGCGTGTTGACCGTGTCTTCCAGCTCTTCTTCCGTGCCTTCGAAGCAGAGGCCGGAGAGGCTGAAGCCGAGCTCGCCGTCCGCCTTGTCGAAGACGCGGCGCGCTGCCTGCGAGATCTCGGCGAGGCGCTTGCCCATCCCGGAGTGCTGCGATCCCTGGCCTGGGAACAGCAATGCGAGGCCGCGCTTCGGCTGGCCGTTCGACGCTGCGCTGTGCTTGCGATTGGCGGGCATGGCGGGGCGCTCCTGTCCGCTGGCTGCGGCTCCTAGCTCTGGCCTAAATCATATCACGAAGGTTGTTCTTAGTCGCTAGTGGACGTGATGGCGGACGTAGGGGCGTAGCTTTAGCTGCGCCCTGACCGCCGCAAGCGGTCGCCGTCGAGAATCTGGCCGCTCGAAACCAGATTCACCTACGGCGCGAGAGATCCTTCGCTCTCGCGCGGCTGCGTCGCGCTTGCCGCTCAGGATGACGGGGGAGCTGGCTCTATCTCTTCCCACTCGTAGTCGTCGACGAAGACCGCCTCGGCGCCCTTGAGCTGGGGCACCTTCTCCGCCAGGATCCGCTCGATGCCCAGGCGCATCGTCAGCATGCTCATCGGACAGCCGTTGCAGGAGCCCACCATCTGCAGCCGCGCGACCCCCTCCGGCGTCACCTCGATCACGTTTACCTCGCCGCCGTGCGAGTGAATGTACGGCCGGATCTCCTCCAGCGCGCGGTCGACCTGCGTCTCCAGGTCGAGCGTCGCAGAACTGTTGCTTGCCATATTCCTCCGGGGGACAGGCTCTTAGCCTGTCGCGGTCAGGCTGAAGCCCGACCCGCGAGATTGATCGTACCACAGCGGGACTCGGCGCGCGGAAGCCTAGGCGAACGTCAGCGGCTTCGTGCCTGCGAAGACGTTCGCCTCCTTCGGCCAGCGCTCCTGCGGCACCTCGTACGTGATCTCGATCTCGATCCCGTCGGGATCGAGGATGTAGATCCCTTTCGATACGCCGTGGTCGCCCGTGCCGACAATAGGCACGCCGGCCTCTCGCAACGTTTTGTATGCCTCGGCCAGCGCCTCCTCGCTCGCCACCTGGTACGCGAAGTGGTACAGGCCCACGCGCTGCGGGTCGCTGTCGGGCGCGTTCGGGCCGAGCTGCATCAGCGCCAGGTCATGCGAGTCGGGGTTGCCTTGTGTCGAGAAGAACGCCATCACGCCCGGGATCTCGCCCGTCTTGCGTAGGCCGAGCACATCCATATAGAAGCGCGCTGATCGCTCCAGCTCGCGTACGCGCAGCACGATGTGC
>JBGQHA010000126.1:0-7327 GCA_041497735.1 Dehalococcoidia bacterium
CGGATGCTCGTGATCGCCTCGCCGAGCTGCTCGACGAGCAGCGGTGAGAGCCCGAGCGACGGCTCGTCGAGCAACAGGAGCGACGGCTTCGCCATCAGGCCGCGTCCGATCGCGAGCATCTGCTGCTGGCCGCCGCTCAGCTCGCCGCCCAGCCGCGATCGCTTCTCGGCAAGCGCCGGGAAGAGCGAGAAGACGAGATCGATGTCCTCCGAGATGTCGTTCCGGCCGCGCGTAAACGCGCCGATCAGCAGGTTCTCGTGCACGGTCATCTGCGTGAAGATGCGCCGCCCCTCCGGCACCTGGACGATGCCCAGCCGCACGATTCGGTGTGGGGGCAGGCCGGAGATCTGCTGCCCGTTGTACGAGATGCTGCCGGACCCGGGACGGAGAAGGCCCGAGATGCTGTGCAGCAGCGTCGACTTGCCGGCGCCGTTCGGGCCGAGCACCGCGGTCGCTCCCTTATCTTCGACGCGCAGCGAGACATCGTGCAGCGCCTTGATGGGGCCGTGGTAGCTATTGAGCCGCTCGACGCTTAGCAAACTTCTCCCCCAAGTACACGGCGATGACGTTGGGGTCGTTCGCGATCTGATCGGGCTGGCCTTCGGCGATCTTCTGGCCGGCGTCCAGCACGACGATGCGCTCGGAGATCGACATAATCAGCTCCATGTCGTGCTCGATGACGCAGACGGTCATGCCCAGCTCGCCGGAGATCCGGCCGATCAGGCTCCCCAGCTCGCGCGTCTCGTCGAGGTTGAGGCCGGCGGCGGGCTCGTCGAGCAGCAGGAGGCGCGGGCGGGCCGCCAACGCCAGTCCGAGCCCAAGCTTGCGCGCGAAGCCGAACGGGATGTCCGCCGCGAGCGTGCCTTCGACAGGGCTGAGGCCGAGAAAGCGCATCACGTCGTCGCAGCCGCCCAGGATGTGATGGGAGCCGTCGGCGCGCCGCGCCTGCCAGGCCATCTCCACGTTCTCGCGCACGGTCGATTGCGGGAAGACCATCTTCTGCTGGAACGTCCGCACGACGCCCTTGCGCGCGATCTGGTCCGGCGCCAGGAAGGTGATGTCGTCTCCGCACCAGACGACGTGCCCCGCCGTCGCGCGAGTGAAGCCCGTGAGGCAATTGAAGAGCGTCGTCTTGCCGGAGCCGTTCGGGCCGACGAGGCCGAGCACCTTGCCCTCTTCGATCTCAAGGTCGATGCCCTGGAGGGCGTGCACGCCGCTGTAGTGCTTCGACAAGCGTCGTACAGAGAGGAATGACGGCATCTTACGGCTCCCGCTCCGGACGGACGTTGATCCCGTGACGTTGCGCAGCCCGGGGCCAGAAGGAATACCCGAGCCCAATGAGCATGCTAACAGGCCAGCTCCTGCCGCGCTCGCGCGAGCGGCGCGTGACGGCGACGAAGGTGTTGAAGCCGTCGCGGGTCTGTCCCGCGATGCCGTTGGGCGCCGTCAGCACCGAGAGCGCCAGCGTGCTTCCGAAGACGATCTGCGCCCGCGTCGGCGTAAGGATGTTGCCGAAGATGCTGTTCACCACCTCAGGGCCGAAGACGACCACGATCGCGCCGATGACGGGCCCGAGCGTGCTCGCCCGGCCGCCGATCAGGATCATCAGCAAGAACTGGATGCTGTTGAGCGCATTGAACGGGCTGAGCTGCCCCGGGTCGATGTGCTTCTGGTGGTAGAGGAACAGGACGCCCGCTACGCCGGCATAGAAGCCGCTGACCGCGAAGGCGAGCAGCTTGTGGAAGTAGACGTTGATGCCGAGCGAACGCGCGAGCTGCTCGTTCTCTTTGATCGCGATGAACGTCCTTCCCAGGCTGGAGTTCCGGATCGCCCAGATGCCCGCGATGCTCACGTAGGCGAAGGCGAGGGTCAGGTAGTAGAAGTTCGCGAGGTGATTGAACGTATCGAACTTGATCGGCCCGAGCGCGGTCGGCGCGGTAAACAGATCGATCGTGATGCCTCTGCCGCCGTGCGTGAGCCGCGTCCAGTCGTTGCCGATGAGGCGCAGGATCTCGGCAGCGGCGAAGGTGACGATCGCGAAGCTGAAGCCGCTGGTCCGAAACGCCGGGATACCGATGAGCACCGCGCCCAATGCCGCGGTGAGGCCGGCGGCCGGGATGAGCAGCGCGATCGGCAGGTCGTAGTGCACCAGGAGCAGCCCGGCGCTGTACGCCCCGAGACCCCACAGCGTCGTGTGGGCGAGCGAGAGCTGTCCGTTGTAGGAAAAGACGACGTGCAGCCCGTTCGCGACGATGACGTAGATAGACGCGGTGACCGCCAGGCTGACGAGTCGCGATGTAGGGAAGAGCGTCGGAGCGAGGAGGGGCAGCGCGAGGAGCAGCAGGATTGGCAGGCGTACGGCGAGTACGTCGCTCGTGGCGTGCTGGCCGGGGAACGACTGTCGGAACCGCGCGATCGCTGTAGTCACCGCGTCTCCGGCCGCCTATTGCAACGTCTGCTGGAGCTGGCCCTGCGCGCGGAAGAGCCCCGTCGGGCGGATGAGGAGCACGATGATCATCAGCCCGAACGTGTAGCCGTCGCGCCACTCCGGGTGACTCAGATAGCCGGCCGCCATCGTCTCCGTCAGGCCGACCAAGACCGCGGCGATGACTGCGCCTTCGATATTGCCCAGCCCGCCGACGAGCGCGACGGCGAAACCCTTCAGCAGGTAGGACTGGCCCAGATAGACGTTGATCGTATTGATCGACCCGAGCAGCCCGCCTGCGATTCCCGCCAGCCCGCCGCCGAGCGCAAACGTGCATGCGATCACGATGCCGACGGGGATGCCCATCAGCGCGGCGGCTTCGCGGTCCTCGGCGCAGGCGCGCATGGCGCGGCCGTATTTCGTGGTGCGCAAGATGAGCAGCAGGGAGGCGATAAGGCCGGCGGTGATCCAGATGATCAGCCAGTCGTTTGCCGGCATGTGGACGCCACCAACAACCCACGTCTTCGAAAGTACCGGCGGAATGAAGTGCGCCGTGGTGCCCCAGCCCTCGACCATGATGTTCTGCAGAACGAGGATGAGCCCCAGTGAAACGATGAAGCCGTTGATCGGCGTGTGGATCGTCGCGCGAAAGACGAACCGTTCGAGCAGCAACGACAGGGCGGCGACCGAGAGCGCCGCGAGCGGCACCGCGAGGAGGAAGGGCAGCCGGCCGTTGTCGGACATCGCGAACGCGAGGAACGCCCCGAGCGTGATGAGCTGCCCGATCGAGAACTTGACGATGCCGGTGAGACCGAAGATGACGGTGATACCGAGGGCGACGAGCGCGTAGATGCCGCTAATCCTGAGCGCGTTGAAGAGCTGCTGGAGAAAGACGACCAGATCGTGCGGCACGCGCCCCTCCCGTTCGAACAGCCGCAGTCCCGGCGCTGCGGCCTGCGGTTCGTTGTGATTGGCCCCGCGTTGGTGGGGGAGATTATAGCAGGGGATCGCAGGTGCAGCTATGAAACGCAAGAGGCCGGATGTCACATCCGGCCTCTTGGTGGTCTTTGCGGTGTCGTCTAGTAGAACGCCTCTGGCGGCGGGTCGTTGTGTACGCAGCTAATGTTTGGTTCTCCGCCTGCTGGGTTCTGTGTCACCGTACAGGGCTCCGTCCCGTGTACCGCAAGATGCCGCGTGTTGAAGAAGAGATTGTCCTCGCCAACGCCGTTGTAATGCTCGATCTCAAGCTCTTTGGCGATCTTCGTTGTGTCGTCGACCGTGCCGGCCTTCTGCATCGCCGCGGCGACCATGTACACGTAGTCGTACGTGAAGAGCGAGACGAAGGACGCCGGTGGGAGGTTGCCCCCCGGGGCGATGCCCTCGAAGGCGCGCAGGCGGTTGAAGTAGTCCTTCGCCTTCGGGGTCAACGGCTGCACCTCCTGGCGTGGCGCGGCGCCGGCCGAGATGATGATGTCGCTGGGGATGTCGGGGATGAACGCGCTCACGAGGTTGGCGGGAATGGTCACGAGCTGGAGCTTCCCAACGCCGAGCTGAATCGCCTGCCGGACGATCGTCGGCGTGCTCTCCGGGTCGTCGAAGTTGTAGAGGTAGTCAACTTGACCGGCGCTCTTGAGGTTCGTCAGGAACGGGCTGTAGTCTGTCGTTCCAGCCGGAAAGTACTGGATGCTACCGATGATCTTGACGCCCTCGGCCGCGTAGGCGTCCTTTGTACGCTCGCAGATGTCGTGACCCGTTGGCGAGTCCTGGCAGATGAGCGCCATCGTATGGAGCGTAGGATACTCGGTCTTGAAGGTCTTCGCCGCCTGGCCGATGAGCAGGCTGTATGGGAGCAGCGTCTGGAACGCCCACTGCGACTTGCCATGCGCGTTCGCGACGGTGTCGAGCGCATTGTGCTCGCGCTCCTGGCATGGGCAGAGATGGATCACATGCGCGGCCTGTGTGATCTGCGTCGCCTCCGTCTCGCCCAACGTGGCCGGGCCGAAGATCACCTTCACGTGCCTGTCCTGCACGAGCGATTGCGCGACACCGATCGTGTTTGGTATCAGGGAAGCCGTGTCTTCATCGATGATGTTGATCTTGTACACGGTATCGCCCACCTGGAAGCCGCCCGCGTCGTTGATCTCCTGGACCGCCATCTTCATGCCTTGGTGGGTTGGATTCCCGAAGCCCTGCACCTCGGGCGGCCCGGTCAGCTCGAACATGGCACCCCAATCCAGCGTGACTTGCTTCGTCGCCTTCCCGTCCTGGTGCAGCACGTCGTCGGGCGAGATGATCTTGCTAGTAAAGGGCGTCACCGTCGGCCGGGGCGCGTTCGATGTCGCGGCCTTCGTCGAAGGCGTCTTTCCGCCAGTGGTGGTCTTGTTCTTGCAGCCGAAGGCCGTCGCGGCGATGAGGACGATGAGCGCGGCGAGAAGCCATCGCAGGCGCAGTGGGTGGGGCATGGGGGCTATCCTTCCTCCGTGAACAGGCGCCGTCGTGGCGCGCCAGAACGCACCGATTATGCGCTGCGGGGCATGTGGTGTCAAACAGCGCTACCAGATGATGGACTGCATCTCCGTATACTCGAGGACGCCGTACTTGCCGCCCTCGCGGCCGATACCGCTCTCCTTGAAGCCGCCGAACGGCGCGATCCCGTAGGGGGTGCCCGCGGGCCAGCCTCCTCCCGTGTTGATCATGACCGAGCCCGTGCGCAGCCGCTTGGCGACCTCGATGCCGCGAGCGTAGTTCTTCGTCATGATCTGCCCGCCCAGGCCGAACGGCGAGTCGTTCGCGATGCGCACCGCGTCATCGAGGTCCGTGTAGGGCAGGACGACCTGCACCGGCCCGAAGATCTCCTCGCGCGCGATGCGCATGTCGTTGCGCGCGTCCGAGAAGATCGTCGGCTGCAGAAAGTAGCCGCGTTTGAGGTCCGGCGGCCGCGCTCCGCCCGCGGCGAGCGTCGCCCCCTCCTTCTGGCCGACGGCGATGTACTCCTCGACGGCGCGGCGGCGCTCCTCGCGGATCAGCGGGCCGAGCAGCACGGACGGGTCGGCCGGGTCGCCGACCTTCACGTGCTGTACGAACCCGACCATGTTTGCGACCGCTTTGTCGTACAGCGGCTGCGGCACGAGGCAGCGCGTCGCGAGCGCGCAGCCCTGGCCGGCGTGCACGAACGCCGGGCTGGCCAAGCTCGGGCCGATCGCATCGATGTCCGCGTCGTCGAGGACGATGCAGGCGGACTTCCCGCCCAGCTCCAGGTGCAACCGTGTGAGGTTGCGCCCTGCGGCCTCCGCGATGCGCTTGCCCGTCGGCACGCTGCCGGTGAACGAGATCTTATCGACGAGTGGGCTGCTCACCAGCTCTTCGCTGATGTCGACGCTCGTGCCGGTCACGACGTTGACCACGCCCGGCGGAAGATCCGTCTCTTCGATGACCTTCGCCACCTCGAGGTTGATAAGCGGCGCCCAAGGGGCGGTCTTCACGACCATGGTGCAGCCCGCTGCCAGCGCCGGCCCCAGCTTCTGCACGAGCACGTAGAGCGGGAAGTTCCAGGTGTTGATCGCGCCCACGACGCCCGCCGGTTGGCGATTGACCATCATCTGGAGCCCGCCCAGACCGCCCAGCGGGGATTCCTGTATGAGCGGCTCCAGCATCTCGATCGGGTCGTGCTTCATCGCCAGCTCCGCGTAGCGGTGCATGAAGCGCAGCGGGTCGTCGAGCTGGATCGACATCAGGTACTGGGCACAGCCGACCTCGGCTGTGAGAAGCGAGCGCAGGCGGTCCTTCCTGGCATCGAGGCCATCGGCGATCTGCTGGATGACACGCGCGCGGTCGATCGGCGACATGCGCGGCCACGGCCCGTCGTCGAACGCGCGGCGAGCCGCCTCGATCGCGCGGCGCATCTCGGCGCGGCTCGCCTCCGGCGCCGTGGCTATGCCCTCTTCCGTCGCGGGGTTGACGACATCGAACGTGTTGCCGCTGGCCGCATCCACCCAGCGGCCGTCGATGTACATCTGGTAGGCGGTTGGGATCATGCCGTGAGTGTTCTCCACCCCAGCACAAATGCTGGGGCATACTATGTCGTTCTATGCCCCCGCCTTCAGGCGGGGGTAGGAATTGCCCCAGTCATCCCAGCATCACCAGCCCGCCGTCGACGACGAGCACCTGGCCGGTCATGAGCGCGCTATCGTCCGAGGCGAGGTAGACGGCGGTGCCCGTGAGATCAGTGGCTTCGAGTGTGCGTCCGAGCGCGCTCGCTTCGATGATCTTCTCCATGACGATGCCCGGCACGACTTTCTTCGTTGCGTCGGTCATCGTGAGGCCGGGAGCGATCGCGTTCACGCGGATCTTCATCGGGCCGAGGATGCTGGCGAACCACTTCGTGAGGTGGATCACGGCCGCTTTCGAGACCGCATAGCCGCTGACGGGGATCATCGGTAGCTCCGGCGCGCGCGGGATCGGGAGCGGGTAGGCCGCCGTCGATGAGATGTTGATGATCGAGCCGCCGCCGGCCGCCTTCAAATGCGGGAACGCCGCGCGCGAGCCGACGACGACGCTGAGCGTATTGATGGAGACGATCTTCGTGAAGTACTCGGTCGATTGGTCGGCGATGTTCATGTCGCCGTAAAGCGCCGCGTTGTTGATCAAGGTGTCGATCTTGCCCAGCTCCGCGGCGGCGCGGCCGGCGGCGGCGTCCATCTGCGCTTGGTCGGTCACGTCGGCCTGGAGCGCGATCGACCTGCCGCCGGCGTTGCGGATGAGCCGTGCGGTCTCCTCCGCGCCTTCCTTCTGCAGATCGACGATGGCGACGCCCGCGCCCTCCCTGGCGAAGCGCAGCGCGTACTCGCGGCCGATACCGCGCGCCGCGCCGGTGATCATCGCAGCTTTGCCTTCGAGTCTCAC
>JBGQHA010000127.1:0-7287 GCA_041497735.1 Dehalococcoidia bacterium
GTGCGAGCCTGCCCTGAGCCTGTCGAACGGGCCGTTCCCTACCCGCTCGATCGCCACCGCCACCAGCCGTGCGCGCTGCTCCGCATCGTCGCCGAAGCCCCCTTCGGTCAAGAACCCGTCCAGCCCGAAGAAGCGCAGCTTCATGTGCGCCGCCCGCCGGAAGTTGCCCGTCGCCAGCCCGCGCCGCACCTCGCCGCGCTCCGCCACCGCCGCCAGCAGCTCCGGCACGCCGGGCAGCGTGTACCCTTCCTTCTCCACCAGCGTGCCCTCCAGGAGCTTGTAGTACGTCTGTTGGAAGCGCGGCAGCTCCCGCGCGAACACATCCTCGTCGCCGTTCAGCATGTCGTGGTGCTCCATCGCCTGGCGCAGGATCGACCAATCGGTGCGGCCGGAGTACTCGACGCGCTTGAACCCGTCCTCCACGCCGTACAGCTCGTGGAACGCGCGCCGCATCGCGAGGCCGCCCGCGCCGCCGGTGTACAGCAGCGTCTGATCGATGTCGAACAGGAGGATGCGCGTCACGATGTCATTGTAAAGGGTTGCGTGTTGTAGGGGCGACCCTGCGCCTGCCCTGAGCGCAGTCGAAGGGTGGTCGCCCATGGGCGAGCACATAGGCTCGCCCCTACGAGTTGCGGAAGCCTTCGATCGCCTCCGCGACCTCGTCGATGCCGGTGCGGCCGTCGGTCAGGAGCTTCTGCAGGAAGGCCTCGCGCCGCAGCAGCTCCTTGTCGAACGCCGCCTGGTCGATGCCGAGACGGGCCGCGACGGCAGCGCGCTCCGACTTCGAGTCGAGGACCGAGAAGGCATCGCTGCGCTGGTCCCACGACGCGATGCGCTGCACACCGAGTCCGCCCTCGCCATCGCCCAGCAGCCCGACATCGAGCACGCGCCTCACCATCGCGCCGTCCCGGTGCGTAATGGCGAGCGGCACGACGAACGTGAGGCGCGCGATGTGCTCGCGCGGCACGCCGACGTCGCTCTCGAGCTGGTCGATCACGCCCTCGACGGTGTCGGCGTGCACCGTGCTGCAGAGCGAGTACCCTTCGCCCAGCAGCTCGAACGTGCGGATGACGTACGGCCCCCACGAGTAGACAGGCAGGTGGTCGGACATCTCGTTCACCATCAGGTAGGTCGGGTACTCGTCGCTCGGCGGCGGCAGCTCGAAGGTCTCGCCCCAGCCGCGCGTGAAGTAGGCAACGGTATCGGGCGGCGCGAAGGCGAGGAGCGCGGTGAGGATGGTCGTCTTGCCGGCGCCGGGCGGGTCGGCGGCGAAGATGAACGACGCCCCGCGTTCGAGGCCGAGCCAGAACGCGGCGGCCAGTCGAGGCGGCAGCGTGCCCGCCTGGATGATCTCGGTAATCGAGAGGGCCTCGGGCTGGTCCCAGCCGTGCCAGCCCCACCAGCTCTCGGGTCGGTTGACGGCGCGCATGGCGTAGAT
Organism: Dehalococcoidia bacterium; assembly: GCA_041497735.1. Taxonomy (GTDB): domain Bacteria; phylum Chloroflexota; class Dehalococcoidia; order DSTF01; family RBG-16-68-14; genus JBBDXS01. Next base: position 1,439 of record JBGQHA010000127.1, read on the forward strand.
GATCATACCGAAAGCACGGTGACGAAGGCTCGGAGTTCGAATACCGAGGTTCGAGCGAGAGAGGAACGACAGGAGCTATCGATGAAGACGATGAAGGCGGCGGTGGTCGCGGGGCCGAAGCAGTTCGAGATCGTGGAGGAGGAGGTGCGCGAGCCGGCGGCGGGGCGGGTGTTGGTGCGCGTGCGCAACTGCGGCATCTGCGGCAGCGACCTCCACTTCTACAAGGGCGAGTTCCCTACTCCACCGCGGCTGCGCATGGGCCACGAGATCTCGGGCGAGGTGGCCGCGCTCGGCGAGGGCGTGAGCGGCGTCTCGGTGGGACAGCCGGTAGCGATCGAGCCGGTCGAGGTGTGCCGGTCGTGCAACTACTGCTACACCGGCCGCGAGCAGCTCTGCCCGGATCGCAAGTTCCTCGGCACGATGCTGCCGGGCGCGTTCGCGGAGTACATCGATGTGCCGGCGTACATCGTGCATCCGCTGCCGGACGGCGTCGACTTCGAAGCGGGCGCGCTCGTGGAGCCGCTGGCGGTGACCGTGCATGGCCTGCGACAGGTCGGGCTGGAGTTCGGCGAGCGCGTCGCCGTGCTCGGCTCCGGCACGATCGGGCTGATGGCGATCGTGGCCGCGCGCGCGCTCGGCGCAAAGGACGTGTTCGCGACGGCGCGCTACCCGCACCAGGCGGAGATGGCGCGCGCGCTCGGAGCGACGCACGTCGCGGATGCGAGCGACAATGCGGTAGGCGAGCTGCTGGGCACGACCGGCGGGCGCGGGCCGACGGTGGTGGTAGAGACGGTCGGCGGCGTGGCGGACACGGTCAACGAAGCGATCGCGCTCGCGCAGTCGGGCGGGCGCGTATCGATCCTGGGCATCTTCTCGAAGGCACCGCAGGTGAACGTGACGCTGGCGGTGCTGAAGGAGGTGGCGCTGTTGGGCGGGATCGTGTATGGCCACACCGGCGGGCGGTCCGACTTCGGCGTCGCGCTGGAGATCGCCAGTCGATACGCAGACGAGATGCGAAGAGTGATCACGCATCGAGTGAAGCTGGACGGCATCGCGGAGGGCTTCGCGACGGCGGCGGACAAAGCGCAGCGGTCGATCAAAGTGACGGTGGAGCCTTAGTTCAGTAGGTGGTCGCTGCGGGGCGCGTTGAGAACGCGAGTGCTGCAGCTCCGAACGCAAATACCCCGCCGATGAAGAGCGGAAACGCGACACTTCCTTCGACGAAGAGCTGCAGCCCCGCCGCGACCGCCAGAAGACGCCTCGCCTTCCCCAGGTGACGCGACAACAACCCGGCACCCACGAAATCGGCCGCCGCCGCAAGCGGCAGGGCGAAGAACGCAACGATGACGAGTATGCGATGAAGACCGCCGTCCTCTGCCATGGCGAAGAGCGGCAGAAACACTGCCCATTCGCCTATAGAGATGATGCCAGCCATGGCGGCAAAGACTCTCGCAATTGGGAGACGCACTCGAACCTCCGCCCGGTAACGCGAGCATAGCACGGCTCTTGTGGCCCATCAACCGTATCGGCTCTAGTTCAAGGCAAACTTCGTCCGGCGCTTCTCTTCCCACATCTCGGTGAGCGATCGGACGCGCGCTGCCAAGAGGACGGCGAGGCGGGCGAGCCGTTCCGGCACCGACAGCATTTCGAGGAGCGCCTGCCTCTCTGCGATGGGCAACTCCACGGCGCCGGCGACGTAGTCGGCGAGGGTGTCGGGGTCGGCCGGCAGACCGAGCTCGCGCGACCACTGGCCGCTGATGGCGAGCACGAGGCGCTGGTGCTCGGCAAAGAGCGCGGAGACACGCATGGCGAGCTCCGCAACTTCAGGCGCGTTCACATGTTCGCTCTCGAGTAACTCCACATCACCCTGCAGGTACGGCTCCGTCGTGTCGAGCGCCAGGATGCGGAAGCGCCGCTCGCCATACGCGATGAGGTTTATCTTGCCATCGGGCAGTCGCTGCACCTGCGCGATGCGCGCCGTCGTGCCGATGTCGTGCGGCTCGGCGTCGCCGCCAACCTCCTCGCCGGAGCAAATGAGGACGACGCCGAACGGCGACCGCGCATCGATGCAGCGGCCGATCATGAGCTTGTAGCGCTCCTCGAAGATGTGGAGCGGCAGCGCCGCGTGCGGAAACAGGACGGTACGAAGGGGGAACAACGGCAGGCGTTCCACGCAGAGAGGATAGCAGGAGATGCCATCGGGCTGCCCGAGAGGGCAGCCCGATGCTTGCTTGACGATGGTGGGTGATGTCTAGCCGAGCAGACCAGCGATCCCTTGCAAGGTCACTTCGGCATCGATACTGTTGACGCTGCCGTCCTGGTTGACGTCCGCACCCGGCATGTTCGGCAGCGAGTCGACCAGACCGCTTTCGAACTGAAGCGTCAGCTCCGCGTCGATGGCGTTGACGCCGCCATCATCGTTGACGTCACCATCCGGAGTCAGATTGGGAGTCGCGGTGGGCTCCGGCGTCCCAGTGGCCTCGGGCGTCTCACCAGGCCCAGGCGTCTCAGTTGCTTCCGGTGGCTCAGTCGGTTCGGGTGTCTTTGTCGCCTCAGGCGTCTCGGTGCCTTCCTTTGGTTCGGTCGCCTCGGGCGTTTCGTCCGGCTCCTTCGTCCCGGTGGCTTCAGGCGTCTCGCCCAGCTCCTTCGTCTTAGTGGCATCTGGAGTCTTGCCTGGCTCCTTCGTCTTGGTGGCATCTGGAGTCTTGCCTGGCTCCTTCGTCTCCGTCGCCTTCGGTGTCTCGCCCGGCGCTTTCGTCTCGGTCGCCTTCGGGGTCTCGCCGGGCGCCTTCGTCTCCGTCGCCTTTGGTGTCGAATCGCTCAGGATCCCGTGTGCAGCGCCGGGCGTCGCAAGGACGCCGACAGCAACAATACCTACAGTCAGCCCGATGGCCGCGGCGGCCACAAACAGCTTCGTTCTGGCGAATCTGAGCATGAATTCGTCCTCCTGCCCTTCCTAAGCCCTTCGGTATATCTGTCGGCGAAGGAGACGTTTTCCGCACCCAGACGGCATGGCCGCCGCCGGGGCGGCAGCGCAACGAAACCTACCGGGCGGTCTGGCCTTGGCTACGAGGAGCTAGAGGCTTGAGTTATCGCTTCGTGCGCGGGCGGGCCCCCCCAATGACGGCGCGGGAGGTTGAGCCCCTTGCTTCGTGAGGGCCACGCGCGGGACCGTGAGGCCGTTCTCGGAGGGGAGGAGCGCGTTGACCGCGCCGCCGCCGTACATCGTCGAGACGAAGACGGCGCCGCGCGGGACGTCGGTGGTAAGGAGCGCGGGCAGCGACAGCTCCGCGCTGACGCTGCGCAGCACGACCTGCTCACCCATCGCGATGTTGAGGTCGTGCGCGTCGTACTGGTTGATGTAGACAGTCTCTTCGCGATGGAGCTTGTCGGCGTCCGGCGAGTTGATCGCCGCGCCTTCGAGGCTTGTGTAGAGCGTCCGGCCGGTAAGCAGCGCGACCTCGCCGTTGGGCGGCAGGACCGGCGGCGCAGCGACGGGCTGCAGCGCGATCTTCTCCGCGGGCGCGTCGACAACCGCGCGGGCGCCGGCCCACGACAACTGCGTCGAGCGAAACGGCGCGTAGCCATCGACTTTCGACGCGATCTCGTCTGTGACCGCGGCAGCGTCCTCGTACGCGAACTGCGCGTTGGAGCCGAGACGCTGCGCGAGCCGCCGGCCCAGCTCGGCGAGGGTCTGCCAGGCAGGTCGCGCGTCACCCGGGACGGCCTGGGCTGCGCGCAGGCGCTGGACGCGCCGGTCGGCGTTCGTGATCGAGCCCTCTTTGCTGTACGAAGGCGCGTCGGCGAGGACGACGTGCGCCTGCTGGGCAGTCTCCGTCAGGAGCTGATCGATGACAAGTAGGAAATCGAGCTTGGTGAGCGCTTCCTGCACGCGCGAGCGACCGGGCGCGAACAACAGCGGGTTATCGCCCGCGACGACGAGCGCCTTGATCGTGCCGCTGAGCGCACCTTCGACGATGCCGTTGAAGTCGAGACCGCCGTCTCCGGGCGAGACGCCCATGTCGAGCGCGCCGTTGACGTTCGCTTCGGTCGGCATGAGGTACAGCGATCGCGGTGCGTCGCGGCCGCGCAAGAGCAAGGCGACGTTCGCGCAGCCTTTCGCCGTCTCTGCGGCGAGCGCAACCCCGTTCGGCTTCGGCGCGAAGACGACGGCGATGTGCTGATCGCTGTCGCCACGGGCCTCGCGCAGGATCTGCGCCGCCTGCTGCAGCTTCTCGTCGTCGATACCTGGCACGGACTGGGGCGCGTTCGCGAGAACGGACTCGTCGAGTCCTTCGGCGCCATCCTGAGCCAGCAGACGGGCGAGCGCAGCGAGCGCGGCGGGCTCTTGCCCCGGCAGGGGCTGGAGCGAGACGCCGCCGAAGGGCTCGGCGAAGTCGCAGAGTTCGCCCCAGCGCGTCGCGATCACAACGAGGCGGGCGCGTTCGCGCAGCGGCAGCTTTCGTGGGTCGATCGCGTCCTTGATGCGCAGCGCCGCGATGTTGTGGCTGGACTCGAGGTCCTCTGCAACGACAAGGATCGTCTTCGCTTTCGTGCGGATGTCCATCAGATCCGCCGGCAGCTTCGACGTGCCGACTGCGGCTCCGATCGCTCTGGCGGCGGCGCGGTTCACCGGCCCCTGCGTGAAATCGATGTGCGGCGAGCCGGCGACTTCTCGGGCCAGACGCTGGAGCAGGTAGTTCTCCTCGTTTGTGGCGATCGGCGAGCCGAGGAAGGCGATCGCGCCAGCGCCGTGCTGCTTGTGTATGTCGGCCAAGCGGTCGGAGGAGTGATCGAGCGCCTCCTCATAGGACGCCGGCGTCAACCCACCATCGCGACGGATCATGTGCTGCGACATGCGATCGCGTTGACGAACGGCGTCGTAGTGGAACCGTCCACGGACGCAGATCTGGTCCTCGCTGAACGGGTTGAGGAAGTCCGGCTTCACGATGACCGGCTTGCCATCGCGATGACCGATGCTGATCGTGCAGCCGACGCTGCAGGAGTTACAGACCGTAGACACCCAGTCCTCCGTGCGGGCGAGCCACTTGTTCGGTTTCTCCATCAGCGTGGCGGTCGGACAGACGTCGATGCAGGAGCCGCAGAAGTCGCAGTTCGACTCGTCGATGCGACCCCCCGCGCCGAACGCGATGCGCGTGGAGTAGCCCCGACCCGCAAGCGTAATCGCGCTGGTGTGGCGCAGGTCGTCGCAGGCGCGCACGCAGCGCGTGCAGATGATGCACATCTGCGGATCGAACTCGACCCAAGGATTGGCGCGATCGGGCGCGGGCGGCTCAGCTGCGTAGTAGGTGCGCTCTTCGCCTTCCCACGGCTCGATGTTGTCCTGCCCCATGTCGAGGATGTCGTTCGTCGTCTGAAGCTCGCAGCGATAGTTTTTGGAGCAGGTGAGGCAGCGGTGCGTGACGATGTCGTCGCGCAGGCAGACGTCACCCGGCATGCACTTGACACGCCGGTGGCAGGTCAAGCAGCGGTCCGAGTGGTTGGCGTTGATCAGCGAGAGGACGTACTGGCGGGCCTTCTTCACCTCGGACGTGTTCGAGTGGACGACCATCCCGTCGCGGACCGTTGTGGTGCAGGAGAGCTGCAGCCCGCGGCCGCCCTCGACCTCAACCAGGCAGGTGCGGCAGCCGGCGTACGGCGGCAGGCCGTCAATGTAGCAGAGGTTGGAGACGTAGAAGCCGTTGTTCTTCAGCACCTCGACGAGCGGAGCACCGTCGGGAGCCTCGATAGGCTTGCCGTCGATTGTCAAGTTCGCCATCGAGTGGAGCGCTTAGCCTTCGCTGCTGATGTTGGCGACGACGTCTTCGGGAGCGCGCTGGCCGTGGGGA
>JBGQHA010000128.1:0-7274 GCA_041497735.1 Dehalococcoidia bacterium
CACGGTCTTCGCAGGGGACAACGAGAAGTCACGGCAGCTGGCTGAACGCCACGGCAAGCTTGCGAGCGCTGCCACCGACTCCCATACGCCGTGGGAGATCGGCCTTACATATGTGGAGATGCCGGCGTTCGAGGGCCCGGGTGACTTCCTCGTTGCGCTCGGCAACGGAGCGATCGTCGGACGCCGGTCGTTCGTCGGCTTCCACTTCTTAAGCACGTGGGCGAAGATTCGCTGGCGGCTGCACCTAGGGAGACGAGTTGCGCAATAGGATGACGTTGCGTATCGGCTGGTTCTCCACCGGCGCGGGCGCAGGCTCGCAGCGCTGGCGGCTGTTCAGCACCGCGATCGACGAGATCCGCAGCGGCCGGCTCGATGCCGAGGTGGCGTTCCTCTTCTGCAACCGAGAGCGCGGTGAGGACGCGGGTACGGACAGCTTCCTCGATCTCGTAGAGTCTCAGGGCGTGCCTTGCCTGACACTCTCCTCGCGACGTTTCCGCAAGGAGCACGGCGGTGCGCTCTCTGCTAAGGGCGCGCCGCTGCCCGCCTGGCGCATCGAATACGACCGCGCCGTCGGCGACCTCATCGCGCGCTACCCGTTCGACATTGGGGTGCTCGCGGGCTACATGCTCATCTTCACGCCGGAGATGGCCCGGCGCTTCCCGTTCCTCAACCTCCATCCCGCCGAGCCGGGCGGACCGGCCGGCACCTGGCAGGACGTGATCTGGCAGCTCATCGACCGGCGAGCCGAACGCAGCGGTGTCATGCTCCATCTCACCACGGATGCGCTCGACGAAGGGCCGGCGGTGACCTACTGCACGTATTCGCTGCGAGGCCAGGCCTTCGATCCGCTCTGGGCCGAGATCGAAGGCCGTTCAGCTGCCGACCTGCAGTCGCGCGAGGGCGAAGCGAGCCCCCTCTTCGCCGCGATCCGGCGACAAGGCGTCGCGCGCGAGACACCGCTTGTCATCGCGACGTTGCGCGCGCTGGCCGGCGGTCGCCTGCGGATCGTGAATGGCCGCGTGCTCGACGAGCACGGTCATGAGCTCGCGAGGGGCCTCGATCTCACTAAGGAGATCGAAGCGACAATTGCGAACGAGATTGTTCGTGACACAACATGACCCGTGCCAGGGACTGGTGGCGGGGACCTGACACGGGCCCAACAGGTCAGCGACTCGGTAGGAGGTCCATTCCTCGAGTCCTGCATCCTGCGCTTCGATCCTAGGACAAAGATCGCCTACGCACAACACGCAGCTCGCAGATGCGAACGCGAACAGTCGTTCGCCGTTGTAACGCACCATAACAGCGCGTATAATAGCCGAGCTGTGAACACGGACCCTCTTGCGCTGGACACCGTTGTCTGCGGACGCTGCGCGTCCACGTGCGATAGCGACGATAACTTCTGCCGGCGCTGCGGCCTCGCGCTCGGCGAAGCGCGCCTGCCGTCCGTGCGAAGCCACTCGAGCGTTCCTGCCGTGTGGCAGCCGCGGCTGCGCGCCGTCGCGATCAAGGGCGCAGCGTTCATCGCCGCGGGCACGCTCGCCGAGGTGCTGGTGCGGCGCATCGCCCGTCGCGCGCTGGCGCCGCTGACAGGCTCCCGACCGAGTAATGGGAAGCGAGCACAGCTTGTGCCATCGCATGACACAACGGATGACGCGCAGGTCGTCAGCGAGACGTTCCTGATGCGGCACATCCGGATCCGCCGCTAGGCTCCGCCGGCGCCTGCGGGGTGGCGCGCGCGAGCATTCATCTCAGGCAGGAAGCCAGCGCCCCGCCATGGAAGGCATGCGGGTGGTGCGCTCCCTTCGTTTCTCTCGTCTGCTGCTCGCCTTGCCTTTTGGCGCGCTGCTGGCCGTGCTTGCCCTCACGGTGGCTTCCGGCGGCCCCGGCGGCGAAGAACTGGTCGTCAACGGCGGCTTCGAGAACGGCATGGAGCCGTGGCAAGCGCGCGGTGGCACGTTCAGCACGATGTCCATCCCCGCCGACAGCGACCAGGTCGGCGCGTTCTTACTCCAGTCATCGCCCGCCTGGCTGCAGCAGCAGGTGACGGTTGTCGCCGGTGCAACATACCGCCTGACCGGCGTCCTAGTCTCGCACGACGCCGGAATCACGATGGTAGTCCCAAAGCTCATCGCCTACGCCAGTAACGGCTTCCAGTACGAGTACAACGGGCTGGGTTTGACAGCAGACGGCGCTTGGTCGGCAAACCTGCCGATCACATGCGCCGCCGCCACGGCTTTTGTGGTTCTCTACATCACTGGCTCGCCCGGCGCGACGGCCTACATCGACGATATTTCGCTGCGGCAGATCGCGCCGCCGGCCTGCCCCACGCCTACGCCGACGGCAACCGAGACGCCCACGATCACGCCTTCGCCTACAAAGACGCCAACCGCGACGAGAACAGCGACTCGAACGGCCACGCCGCCTGCCACAGCTCTACCTTCGTCGACACGCACGGCGCGGCCCAGCGCCACACCCACGCTGACGCCGGCGAACGGCTTGCTTGCGAACGGCGGTTTCGAGGCGGCCGACGGCGCGGCGCCCGCAGCGTGGCGCTCGTACGGCGGCGCGTTGATGCAGGTCGATGAGCCGGTGCACGATGGCCTGTTCGCTGCCTGCCTCTACAGCGCGACGACCAGCACGAAGTGGCTCTACCAGTCGACCGGCATCCTAGGCTCGGCGTGGTACGAGCTGTCCGCCTACGTCTTCGACGCGGACGCGGAGGTGGACGCGGCGTGGCTGCGCATCTCCTGGTACGCGAGCGACGACGCGTCCGGCAGCGCGCTCTCAACGGCCGACTCTACCGAAGTCCTCGATACGCCCGGCACCGCATATCGCTTCCTGACGACAGCTGTCGCACAGGCGCCGCCGGGCGCGCACTCAGCGAACGCGCACGTGATGCTCCGGCCGCGCTCGTCCGCGCCGGCATCGATCTGTGCTGATGACGTCTCCTTCGACGCCGCTGCGCCGCCCACAGCGACGCCGGCGTCGACGGCGACCGGTACGCCAGTCCCCGACGCACCGACCGCCACCCCCACCGCGCCGCTCGACGAGCCAACGTTACCGCCCGCGCCGACAGCGACGCCGACCCACGCGCCCGGCGACACGACGGCGCCAACCGTAACACCAGTGCCCTCAGCGATCATCAACGGCGGCTTCGAAGATGGCATCGACGGCTGGCACACGTACGGTGGCGCGCTCTCGCCAGTTACGTCGCCGGTGAACAGCGGACTGTTCGCCGGTGACTTCTCGAGCGGAAGTGGCGGCACGACGTGGCTGTACGAGACGCTCGTTGTCACGCCGGGCGCCTGGTACGAGCTCACGGGCAGCGTCTACCAGGACGACACGAACGTCGAGGCGGCGTTCCTGCGCATCTCCTGGTACGCCAGCAACGACGGCAGCGGTACGGCGGTCGATTCCGCAGACTCGACGGAGCTGCTCGATCAGCCACTCGCCGCGTATCGCATGCTGACGACCGGCCCCGTGCAAGCGCCGGCTGGGACGCGCTCAGCTCGCGCGCGCATCTTGCTCCGTCCGCGCGCGGCCGGCGCTGCGATCATCTACATCGATGACGTTGCTTTCGAGCAGTCCGCGCCGCCGATCGACAGCGCAACGCCCGCGGCGGGCAATCGCACCGCGACACCGCGCTCTAACGCTCCGGCGCGCAGCGGAACCGGATCGACCGGAGGGATGACCTCACAGACGCTGGGCGTCTCACGCGCGCCGGCAGTTCTTGCCAAAGCGCCGCAGCCATCGCCCGTGATCCAGCGCAGCGAGCTGCTGTCCGCGGCTGAGCTGCGACCAGCTTCGACACGGGACGTGCCATCGTGGGCGTGGATCCTGGCGGCCGGCGTACTCGCCGCGATCGCTGCGGCGGCCGGCACGTGGTGGTGGGAATCGAACGCCGGCGCACACTAGCGCGGCTGTCGCCGTCTGGCCCATCGACATATACTGGCGTTGATGTCGTTGACACGGGTCCGCTCAAGAGAACATGGCTAGCATGTGGTGGCAGGATCTGCTCTGGGGCTTCTGGAACGGGTTCACGGCATGGGTCGTGCTGCTCGTCCATGCTTTCGGCGGTTGGGAGCGGTTCCCCGTCTACAACCTGCACCGGGGCGGGAACTGGTACGATCTGGGCTTTCTGCTTGGCGCGGGATCGCCATTCCTGGGCGTCTTCAGCCGCAGCAGGAAGTAGCCGGGCGTTGAAGGGGAGCGGTACGGACGTCGACCCGCAGCAGCAGCCCGCGCGCGCGCCGCGCTACATCGCCATCGATGGACCCGTCGCGTCGGGGAAGAGCGCGGTGGGAAGCCGCGTCGCGCGGCGGCTCAGCTATCGATTCGTCGACACCGGCGTGATGTACCGCGCGATCACCTGGCTCGCGCTGGAACGAACGGTCGACCTCGGCGACGACTCAGCGCTGGCCGAGCTTGCGCAGCGCGCGAAGCTCGATATCGACGACGGGTCCGGGGCGGCGCGCGTCTTGGTCGACGGCGTGGACGTGACCGATCGGCTCCGCTCGCACGAAGTGGGCGAGGCGGTGTCGCACGTCTCGCGGGTGGCAGGCGTGCGCCAGGCGATGGTGGCGCTCCAGCGACAGCTCGCGGCGGACGGCGGGGTCGTGATGGCGGGGCGCGACATTGGCACCGTCGTGCTGCCGGACGCGCCGCTGAAAGTGTATCTGGACGCCTCGCCGGAGGAGCGGATCCGCCGCCGGCACGAGGAGCTCCTCACGGCTGGCCGCGACGCAACCTCCGACCAAGTGCAGCAGGAGCTGGCCCTGCGCGACGCCATCGACAGCGAGCGCGAGGTCTCGCCTCTGCGGCCGGCGGAAGACGCTATCATTATTCACACCGACCATCTCTCGCTGGACGAGGTGGTCGAGAACATCATGGAGCTGGTCGCGCAATGTCGCTCCTAGCCGCCTATCGCCGGTCCATCATCGCGCTCGACTGGACGCTCACGCGCATCTACGTGCGCAAGTTCGAGGTCGTCGGCAAGGAGCACATCCCGCCCGAAGGGCCCATCATCCTCGCCAGCAACCATCTGAATAACGCCGACCCGCCGATGATCGCCCTGGCCATCCGGCCGCGCTACCCGATGTATATGGCCAAACGTGAGATGATCCGCTGGCCCATCCTGGGGCCGGCGTTCCGCATCTTCGGCGCGTTCCCGGTGCGCCGCGGCGAAGCTGACCGCTCGGCGCTGCGCGCAGCCACCAAAGTCATCGAAGGAGGCGCGCTCCTCGTGATGTTCCCGGAGGGCACGCGCACCCGCACCGGCGGCCTGACGGAGGGGCATCCCGGTACTGCGCTGATCGCATTGCGCACCGGCGCGCCTGTCCTGCCCGTCGCGATCACGGGCAGCGAGAAGATCGGCTGGCCATGGCTCTTCCTGAAGCCGTTCTCGGTGCCGCACATCAAGGTGACCATCGGCGAACCGTTCCGCCTGCCGCCGGTGCAGCGCATCAACTCGAAAGCGACGGCAGAAGCGCACGAACTCATCATGCGGCGCATCGCGGCGCTGCTGCCGCCCAAGTACCGCGGCGTCTATGCCGATAACGAGACTGAGCGGCAGATGGCAGCAGCGGAAGCGGGAGGGGTACACTAGGAGAGATGGAGATCGTCCTCGCGAAGGAGATGGGATTCTGCTTCGGCGTGCGCCGCGCCGTCGAAATGATGGAAGAGGCCACGCACGAGCGCGGCGAGATGGTGAGCCTGGGCTCGGTCGTGCACAACCCGCAGGTCGTGGCGCAGCTCCGCGAGAAGGGGCTGGACGTCATCGCTTCGATCAACGAGGTGAGCGCCCGGCCCGTCGCGATCACGGCCCACGGCGTGAGCGAGTCGGTCGTGCGCGAGCTCGAGTCGCGCGGCGTGCCGGTGGTCGACACGACGTGCCCGATCGTGACGCGATCACAGCAATGGGCGAAGCGGCTCGCCGACGACGGCTTCGCGGTGCTCATCTACGGCGACCCGAACCACAAGGAAGTGCGCGGGGTGCTCGGCTGGGCGCCCGGCAAGGCCTTCGCGGTACCAAACATCGATGCGCTGAACGATCTTCCGGATGACCTGCCGAGCCGCATCGGCGTGCTGTCGCAGACGACGGAGACCGAAGGCCACTTCGCGGAGTTCGTCCGCGCGCTGCTCGAGCGCCGCATGGACCGCATCAGCGAGCTGCGCGTGATCAACACGCTCTGCAACGCGACGACGAGCCAGCAGGCGGCGGCGCAGGAGCTGGCGCACCGCGTCGACCTGATGTTCGTTATCGGCGGACGGGAGAGCGCGAACACGCGACACCTGGCGGAAGTCGCGCGCGAAGAAGGCGTCGAGACGTTCCAGGTGGAATCGGCAGCCGAGATCCAGCCCGAGTGGCTGGCCGGCCACGATCGCGTCGGCGTTACAGCGGGCGCATCGACGCCGGACGACGCGGTCGATGCCGTGGTCGCCCGCCTGCGCGAGCTGGCGCCGGCGTAGCTGTGGCCAACAGCCGGCCCACCAGCGTACTCACCCTCCAGAACGGTCGCCGCCTCGCCTACGCGGAATACGGCGACCTGCAGGGCAAGCCTCTCTTCTTCTTCCATGGCATGCCCGGCTCCCGGCTCGAAGGAGAGTTGGCCGCCACGTCGGCGAAGAAGCTGGGCGTCCGCGTGATCGCCACCGACCGGCCTGGCTATGGCCTTTCCGACTTCCAGCCCCGCCGCACCTTCCTCGACTGGCCCCCCGACGTGGTCGCGCTTGCTGATGCGCTGGCGATCGATCGTTTCGCCGTCGCTGGCGTCTCGGGCGGCGGGCCCTACGTGGCGGCATGCGCGCTCAAGATCCCGGAGCGATTGACGGCCGCGGGTATCATCGCCGGTGTCAGCCGGTTCGATGTGCCGGACGCTACCGTGGGAATGAGCCGCCAGAACCGCTTCCTCTTCGGCCTCGCCCGCCGGATACCCTGGCTGGCCCGGCCGCCCATGGCGCTGATGGGCTTCGCGGCGCGCCACTTCACCGACCGCTTCATGTCCACGATGGTGCGCTCGCTTCCCGCCCCCGACCAGGCTGCGCTCGCCGACCCGCAGATGCAGGCGATCTTTAAGAAGGACAGCGTGGAGGCGTTCCGTTCAGGGAGCCGGGGCGCCGCCTGGGAGCTGGTGATGTACGCCCGGCCTTGGGGCTTCCGGCTGGAGGAGATCACCATGCCGGTCTACCTCTGGCAGGGAGAGTTGGACAAGAACGTCCCGCCATCGATGGGGCGCTACCAGGCGCACGCCATCCCCAACTGTCGCGCCACCTTC
>JBGQHA010000129.1:0-7272 GCA_041497735.1 Dehalococcoidia bacterium
CGCCCGTCCCGGACGAACACACGCCGACGGACGCGGAGCCGCCGGACTACCTGACCGCATATACCAGGCCGTAGTATTGTCGCATCATGAACAAGCGCGACACCGGATCCGGCCCAAATGTAGGGGAGGCCTTTAGGCCTCCCGCCGCGCCCCTGCCTGCATGGCTTCCCACGCGCCAGCGCAACCGTCTTCCTTTGGCGGTCTACCGCGAGTCCGGAGCATTCTTTCTCACGATCGCGACGGCTTATCGGCGTCCTTGGTTCGCCGACGCCGTAATCGCGCAACACTGCATCGCGGAGCTACAATCCTCGTGCGAAACACACCGCTTCGGTCTCCTGGCGTATTGCTTCATGCCAGACCATTTGCACGTGCTCGTCTCAACAGAAGGCGGCAGTGATCTCGTTCGACTCATTCACGGCTTCAAACAGAAAACCGCTTGGTGGTTCAAGAATCGAGAGGCTGCGGGAGGCCTAAAGGCCTCCCCTACGTCAGGCTCACCGACTGTGCCGCGCTTGTGGCAGAAGAGCTATTATGACCACGTGCTGCGCAAGGATGAAGACATCGCTGCGATCGTTCGATACATCGTGGAAAATCCAGTACGAGCGGGGTTAGTCACCTCGCTCGACGAGTATCCACATCGCTGGAACGCGTACGGGGTACTCGAAGCAGTCTAGCTGGAGCAACCTGATGTCCATCACCATCCGCATCCCGACACCGCTGCGCAAGCTCACGAACGAGCAGGACGTCCTCACCGCGAACGAGGCCGGAACGCTCGCGCAGCTCATCGAGTCGCTCGAAGCCGATTACCCTGGCCTCAAGGAACGCCTCTGCGATGAGTCCGGTGAGCTGCGCCGCTTCGTCAACGTCTACATCAACGGCGAGGACGTCCGCTTTCTGTCCGGCCTGGAGACGTCGATCGCCTCCGGCGCGGAGGTGAGCATCGTCCCCGCCGTCGCCGGCGGCTAGCTCAAACACCCGGCCGCGCCCTACCACCGCCTGGACTGACCCGCATTCCTCGGCGACAATGGCGCGATGGCCTTCCTCGGCTTCGGCTGGCGTAAAGACGCGCTCCGGCGGCGCTTCTACCCCGCGTCCTTCCGCGGCATGTACGACAGCCTCCAGGACGCCATCGACGCGTACGTGCGGCCGGCCGACGTCGTGCTCGACGCCGGTTGCGGCAGCGGCCGCGTCTTCCAGCACCGGCTTGCCGGGCGGGTGCGACGCGTCATCGGCGTCGACGTCACGAACGAGCCGCGCGGCAACAAGAACATCGATGGCGCGGCGAAGGCCGACCTGCGCGCGCTGCCGTTTCGCAACGAGACGTTCGACCTGATCGTGATGAGCCACGTCGCGGAGCACCTGACGGATCCCGAGCCCGTCTTCGGCGAGCTGGCGCGCGTGCTGCGCCCCGGCGGCCGCCTGCTGCTCCTCACACCGAACCGCTGGCACTACGTGCCGATCGTCGCGCGGCTCGCGCCGCATGCGCTGCACGTCGCGTTCAACCGCCGCCGCGGCGTCGATGCGCGCGACGTGTTCCCGACGGTCTATCGCGCGAACACGGCGTCGCGCCTGCGCGCGCTGGCCGAAGGCGCCGGCCTCGCCGTCGAGCGGTTGGACCGCTTCGAGACGGAGCCGGAGTACCTCGCCTTCCACATCGTGCCCTACGCGCTCGGCGTCGCCTACGAGCGCGCGGTTAACCGCCTCGGCGCGCTGGTGGGCCTGCGCGTGAACCTGCTGCTGGTGGCAAAGAAGACGTAGGGGCGACCTTCAGGTCGCCACTGGCATCTCTTCGTCACAAGGAGATGTAAGGAAGCCTTCAAGCTTCCCGCTTCGTCACTCTCGGGCGACCACATCGGGTCGCCCTACGACCATCCCGCTTCTCGTGTCTCGCTTCCGGCCAACCAAGAGATCAGGGCCTTCCCCTATAGGCGCTCTGACCGCGCGGCGGCATGCTGTATCCCACGATGGCTTCGATCACGCGACCACAACGAATCGAGAGTACGAGCGCGCTGCCGCTACTGGCTGCGGCGGCGCTGCTCCTCTCGGCAGGCGCGCTCGCCGCTGCCGCCTCGACGGTCCACCTGCCATCGATCGCGGTGCAGGGCCTCCCGATCGACTGGGCCCAGCGCGCCGCCTGGCTCGCCGTCGAAGCGCTGGCGGGCCTCGGCGTAGCGTGCGGCCTCCTGGCGGTAGTGGGGCGGGCGCAAGAAACCCGCTTCTGAACCGCGCTGACGTCGTAAGACGAGGATCTGCGCCCTAGGCGTCGGCGGTGTTCAGCGCGGCCGCGTACCCGAGCGCGAGCACGGCGGGCACATAGAATAGCCCGATCGAGAAGCCTGTGACGAGAGAGAACAAGCCGAGAACCGTCACCAGGCACCACATGGCGATCTTCGACCCAACGGCCCGCCAAAACGAGAGCACCACCGCGGATAGGCAGACCACCACCGGGAACACAAGCGCCACCGCCAAACGTCTGCCATCAGTCGCGAGCGAGCCGGCGAAAGACCCTACCACAACAAGCATGATCAGCGACCAGAGCAGAGCAGCCCATGCCGCCTGAGTCGCCGGTTGCCATCGCGTTACGAACTTGGCCGGCCCGCCCATCATAGTGGCGCGCTGATCTTCTCCACCGCGTCCGCCAGCGGAACGAGCGTGGAGTCTTTCTCCGAGCGCTTCTTCAGCTCCACGGCGTCCTTCTCCAGCGTGCGAGGGCTGACCGTCACGCGCAGCGGCATGCCCAGCAGGTCCGCGTCCGCGAACTTCACGCCGGGAGACTCCTCGCGGTCGTCGTAGAGCACCTCCACGCCGCGCGACGTCAGCTCGTCGTACAGGCGATCCGCCGCGTCGCGCACGCCCGGCTTGTCGGCGTTCAGCGACACCAGGTGCACAGCGAACGGCGCCACCTCCGCCGGCCACACGATGCCGCGTTCGTCGTGGTTCGCCTCGATCACCGTCGCCAGCAGCCGGTCGATGCCGATGCCGTAGCAGCCCATCACCGCCGGCTGCGCCTTGCCCTCGGCGTCCAGGAACGTCGCGTCCAGCTTGTCGGGTGTCGTATACACCGTGCCCAGCTTGAAGATGTGCCCGATCTCGATGCCGCGGCTCACGCTGAGCGTGCCGCCGTCGCCGCGCGGACACGGGTGGCCCTCCTTCGCGAGCGCGATGTCGGCGATGATGTCCGCCTGCCAGTCGCGGCCGTGGTTCAGGTTGCGCAGGTGCAGGTCGGGCTTGTTCGCGCCGCCGATCAGGTTGTGCGCAGCCGTCGCGGAGTCGTCCGCGACGATGCGCACCGGACGCTTCGCGCGCTCCTTCAGCCCCGCAGGCGACGCCGAGCCTGCGACGAGGCCCACGTCGGCGACCTCCTTGTCGGTCATCAGCCGCACGTCCGCGCCGCCGAGCGCGTTGCGCAGCTTCGTCTCGTTCACGTCCAGGTCGCCCCGTATCGCGACGAAGACTGGCTCCCCGGACGCGGCGTAAAAGACGGCCTTGAGCATGCGCTCTGCCGGCACACCGGCGAACTTCGCCAGCTCATCGATCGTCTTCAGCCCCGGCGTCTCCAGCTCCTCGACCGGCAACAGCTCCTCGGGCGGCAGGTCGCGCTTCTTGTGGTCGGCCTTCTCCTCATTCGCCGCGTAGTCGCAGCGATCGCAGCGCAGCACCTGGTCTTCGCCGACCTCCGTTAGGTGCATGAACTCCTGGCTGTCCTTGCCGCCGATGCCACCCGAGTCGGCATGCACCGCGATCGCCGGGACGCCACAGCGCCGGAAGATGTTCTCGTACGCGACGTACATCCGGTCGTACGTGCGGCCCAGGTCTTCCCAATCGGCGTGAAAGGAGTACGCGTCCTTCATGACGAACTCCCGCAGGCGGATCAGCCCTCCGCGCGATCGCACCTCGTTCCGGAACTTGTTTCCGATCTGGTAGGCGAGCACGGGCAGCTCGCGATAGCTCTGCACCTGCTGCCGGAACAACTCCGTCACCACCTCTTCCGCCGTCGGCGCGAGGACGAGCTCGCGTTCGCGCCGGTCCTTGACGACGAAGGGTGTTGGGATGTACGTCTGCAGGCGGCCCGACGACGCCCACAGCTCGACGGGCTGCATCGATGGCAGCCGCACCTCCTGCCCGCCGGCGGCATCGATCTCTTCGCGCACGACCTGCTCGATCTTGCGCATCGCCCGCCAGCCGATCGGCAGCATGGCGTAGATCCCAGCCGCCACCTGCTGGACGAGCCCCGCGCGCAGCAGGAGCTGGTGGCTCGGGGTCTCCGCGTCGGACGGTGCCTGCCGTAGCGTGCGCGAGAGGATCTTGGAGTATCTCATGGTGTATCGAGAATAGCAGAAGCTCACAGTTCGAGGTTCGAACGTGTCCCGAGATGAGTTAGACTAGGCACGCTAAGAGGAAGGAGAACGAAACGATGGGCAGGCTAGACGGCAAGGTAGTGGTGATCACCGGCGGCAGCAGCGGCATCGGCCGGGCGACGGCTCTCGCGCTGGCGGCGGAGGGCGCAGCGGTCGCGATCGGCGGGCGCAACGCCTCGGCCCTCGAGGAGGTCGCGGGCGCGATCGCGGCGACTGGCGGCCGCTCGCTGACACAGGCGATGGACGTGCGCGACGAAGCGCAGATGGTCGATCTTATCGACTCGGCGGTGCAGCAGTTCGGCCGCCTCGACATCATGGTGAACAACGCCGGCGTGAGCTATCCCTCCGGCATCACGGACGGCAAGGTGGACGAGTGGCGCGAGATGCTCGAGACCAACGTCCTGGCGCTGCTCGTCGGCTGCCGTGAGGCTGTGCGCGCCATGAAGCGGAACGAGCCGCCGCGCGGCCACATCATCAACGTCTCGAGCAACGCGACGCGGCATGATATCGGCAAGACGAACCAGGTCTACGCCGCGACTAAGCACGCGGTGAACGCGATCGGCGACGGGCTTCGGTCGGAGGTCCACGAGCTTGGCATTCGCGTCACGACGTTGCTGCCGGCGATGACGCTGACCAACTTCGCGCGCAACTGGCCCCAGCCCGTGCTCGACGCCGCCGCGCGCTTCGTCGGCCTGGACCCGGAGAAGGAGGGTGTGCGCCAGGGCGAGTACCTGCCGCAGGAAGGCATGGACCGAACGCTGCGAGAGCATCCCGGGCTGTTGCTCTCGCCGGACGATCTTGCGAACGCGGTGCTCTACGCCGTGACGGCGCCGCCGTCAGTGCACATCGACGAAGTGCTCGTGCGGCCGTCGATCGGAGTGAACTTAGGCTAGGGGAACAGATGCGCGCACCGCTGGTGGCTCTGGCGGCAATTACGGCTTTCTTGTTGCTCACGGCTTGCGGGGGCCGAAGTGGCGGGAAGGCCACGCCCATGGCGTCAGTCTCGTCACCCATAACGACGGCGCCGGTGGGTACACCTACGGTGGAGAGCGGCGTGGGCGGGATCGCCCGTATCTTCCCACCCATATTCGCTGCTTTAGCTACGGACGACTCTCGCCCACTGACGCAGCTAATGACCTTAACAGAAGTGCCCTGCATTACCACGCCTCAGGGTTTGGATTCGGAGCCACCGTGCACGGGCCAGCCTGCCGGCTCGCTCGTCGCCGCGTTTCCGTTTGCGAAATGCCAAGGAGCGTTCGTGGCGGCTGATCGGGCACCGTCCGAGCTGTTCCAAGAGGTATCGAGTAACACTGCTTACGCCGCCCTGTACGCCATCTACCGCACCGAGGCCAGCTACTATGCGACAGGCTTCTTCGCGCCCGCGGCGGCGGAAGTGGTCGCTGTGTTCACAGGCGTCGGCGACGTTCTAAACACAAACGCGTGGGCGCTGCTTCTCCACGACGGTCACATCGTTGGCTTCGACGGCGGATGCAATGAGAAACTTGCAGACTTCATCTCGACCCGCAAGCTCACAACCCTCGTGGAACCACCAGCCATTCGCCACACCACTCTTCCCGATGTCGACGCCGTGATCGACGCCGCGCAGTCCGGCGACCCGGTGCAGCTTCGCCCGCTTCTCGCCTTCCAGCCGATGGCCTGCAGCGCCACGCCTCAGGGCATTGGCCCCTTCTACTGCAACGAAGGTGAGAAGGACGGAACCGTGGTCGACGTGCTGCCGACCGCTCAGTGCGAAGGCTCGTTTCTCCGGGCGGATGAGATGGATAGGCTCACCTTCGTGACCAGTCCGTCCTTCGAGCTCTTTGCCGTCTACCGATCCGGCCAGGATTACACCGCGGTGTTCCGTCGCACTGTAGCCCAGAGACAGGCGCCAGAAGTCCTCGCGTTGCAGATCGAAAACGGCCACATCGCATCGATAAGCTTCGGCTGTGGCGAAACGGCGCGCGAGTACGTCGAGCGTGTCCAGCCTCAGGACTTCGTTCTGCCGCCGCCGTAGCGGCTACACCACCACGCTCCGCGCGCGCAGGAAGGCGATCGCGCCCGCGACGGCCTCGTCCGGCTCGAGCTGGTTGATCTCGAAGACGCGCAGCGCCGTCGCCGGCAGCCCGCGCGCGATGTAGTCCCACTCGACATTGCCGCGGCCGGGAGCGCGATGGTCGCCGATGCCGTCGACGTCGTGCAGGTGCGTGCCCAGCGTTCGCGAGCTGTTCGTGTCCAGCCACACGCGCTTATCGACGTAGCCCAGGCGCGCCTGCACCTCGGCGTGGCCGACGTCGTGCCAGTAGCCGATCAGGTCCGGCGGGTAATCGGCCAGCAGCGTCGCCGCTTCTTCGGCCAGCGGAAACTCGTGGTGGTGCAGCCGGTTCTCCAGCCCGATCGCGACGCCTCGCTCGCGCGCATACGTCGCAAGCTCCGCCAGCGCCTCCTGCGCGCGTTCGAAATACGGCGGCGCTTGCTCGGCGCGGCGCTCGAGCGTCTCGCGCCGGAGCGACTCGTACTCGTCGCCGCTGCGCGTGCCCGAATCGAACAGCTTGCGCTGCTTGCGCTCGGACTCCAGCATCTCGTTGCCGATACCGCCGAGATGCACGACGACGAATCGCGCGCCAGCGTCCGCCGCGCGATCGATGCTGCCCTTCGTGTGTTCGATGGCAAGCCGGCGCTCCTCAGCGTCCAGCGCCGCGAGATTGAGCGAGCTGTTGTACTGGCCGTTCACCTGTACGCGTGGCGCCGGCGCGTGGATGCTGGAGAGGCGCGCGCCCGGGCCGTCCAGCAGCCGCTCGAGGCGCGGGGCGTCCGTCGAGTGACTCACCTCGACCGCGTCGAAGCCGAACGCCTGCGCCGCGCGCGCGAAGTCGTGCATATCGGCGAAGCGCTCCTGCTGCGCGAACATGGTTGA
>JBGQHA010000130.1:0-7245 GCA_041497735.1 Dehalococcoidia bacterium
CAGCCGCTTTGACCTGGAGCCCGCCGCGCCGAAACTCGGCGATGGCGACATCGACGCCAAGGACATTCAGGTGATCTACGGACGGCACGGCAGCACGTGTGCTAGCCCGCACCCAGCGCAGCCGCCCGTCAACCCGAAGGCGTGCGCGTCGGCGGCAAGCCAGGTCGTTCTATCCGCGGGCGTACCGGGAGTCAATCTGCTAGACGCGTCGACGTTATTGTCAGCACTGCCAATTCTCAATTCTGGTACCGTCGCGGCGGAGAGCGTCCAGCTGACAGCGATAAAGGTGAGCAGTGGAACGCTCACACTTCCCTCGTCTCTACCATTCAGTCTGGGCACGATCGCGGCGGGCGACTCCGCTACCCTGAACGTGGAGTTCGCCGGCGCATTCTTGCCTCTCGGCAGCTATGCTCTGACATTGGAGGGCACTCTCTCGGCGGGGGGCAACACCTACTGCTTCACCCTGCAGACGAAACTGTCCGTGCCGCCCGCGTCTTCCGGATCTGCAGCTCCTACTGCCTGGATCGCATCAGTGAACCAGGTTACCGGCGGGAAGTTCCCGGCACAAACGCCCGACTTCGACGACGAAGTCAACCAGGCCGGCTGGACAGTCCCGACCGCGCCCTTCCAGCCCGGTCCGCCACCGCCTGGCGAAACCTCGGTTGCTGCGGTTCCCTCGGCCAGCCCCGCCGGAAGCGTGTTCCCGACGAACGGCGGCTTGGGACTTAAGTCCGGCCCCATGACCGCCTCCGGCGACTCGCCGCCAGTTGAGTTCACGATGAACAACAGCTTGGGGCTATCTTCGGCGGGCAGCAACTGCGGCCTTGACCTGGCGGCAGTCTGCGCGGAGCCCAGCGGTGCCAGCGGCGGGGGCGTCGTCTTCGTTTCCACCAACTGTCGCGTATCAACAGAATCAAAAGTCCGTTGCGACTCCGGAACTGACCGGCTGGGCGCGGCATACTCGACCGACGGGGTTAACTTCACACATCTTGATCCGACCATGATCTTCCCAGACGACGCCGTCGGGTTCTGCTGCGACCAGATCGTCCAATACGTCCCCAGCATCGACCGCTTCGTCTGGCTACTGCAGGGCAATGACAGCCCGCCACACCAAGGGGGATATCGGTTGGCAACGGCGAGCCCTGCGGCGATTATCGCCAGCGGCGGAACGGCCTGGACCTACTGGAACCTGACTCCGAATTGGTTCGGGTCGTGCACGAGACTTGATTATCCCGACATGTCAGTGGGAAACAACGACCTCTACATCAGCTGGGATGCGTATTCCGGCTGCACGAGCGGCTTCCAGGTGGCGCGTACGTCATTGGCCGGACTGCGGGCGGGAGGACCCATCTCGGGTGAAGCTACCCATCCTGCGGATGCTCCAATGGTCTGGCTAAGCCACGTCACGCAGAACACTGGCGACGAAGTCTTCTGGGCGGGTCACAACAATAACAAGAACATTCGGGTCTTCTCCTGGGCTGAAGGCGCGAGCAGCTACTCTTGGCGGGATGTCGGCATTTCGAGCTGGGCCAACAATCCTCTCTCCTCGACAACGCCTGACGGAAAGAATTGGCTGGCGCGTGGTTCCGACAATGGCATAATCGGCGCGACGCGATCGGGCGACCAACTCTGGTTTGCGTGGAACGCGGGCACTGACGGCACTTTCACTCAGCCCCACATCGAGATGGTAAGGCTCGACAAAAGCGATTTCCACAAGATCCAGCAGGTGCAGATCTGGAGCAGTAGTTTAGCCTTTGGTTATCCAGCGTTAGCCACGAACAGCTGCACTGGCGAGATCGGGCTCTCGTTCGAGTCCGGTGGGGGCGGGAATTACGAGAACCACGTCGTGGGATTCTGGGGCGATTTCAAGGTGTACGTCACGACAGCGAGTGACGTTGGCACGACTCGTTTCGGAGACTACGTGACGATCCGCCAGGCACCTCCCACCGCCGACAATCCAGGAAACCTGTTCGATGCGTTCGGCTACGGAGTGAATTCGGTCCCGCCCCCAGATGCGGACACGCAAGCCGACGTTCATTATGTTAGCTTCGGCCGGTCGGCGTCGTCGTGCGTCGCTGGCCCGACCATCAGCGAGTACCTCATCCCCACTGCGGACAGCGCGCCCCGCGGAATCACCCCAGGCCCAGACGGTTCCCTTTGGTTCACTGAGGGAATTGGCAAGATCGGACGTATTACCACCAGCGGCACCTTCACCGAGTACGCGCTCCCCACAGCGGAAAGCGCGCCGTCCGAAATCACCTCCGGTCCGGACGGGGCCCTCTGGTTCACTGAGTACGGAAGCAACAGAATCGGGCGCATCACCACCAGCGGCGCCATCACCGAGTACACAATTTCAGACTTGCTCGGCAGGCCCTACGGAATCACCGTCGGTCCGGACGGCGCTCTCTGGTTCACGGGAATTGACGCCGGCAAGATCGGGCGCATCACGACTAGTGGCGCTGTCAGTGAGTACGCGATCCCAGACAGGTACAGCTATCCCTGGGGTATCGCTGCCGGACCTGATGGTGCCCTCTGGTTTACTGAGTTTGGATTCCCTGAAGGCGCTGGGAACAAGATCGGGCGCATCACGACCAGCGGCGCCATCACCGAATACCCGATCCCTAGCGCAGACAGCGCGCCTACAGGAATCACCTCCGGTCCGGACGGTGCCCTCTGGTTCACGGAGTTAAGCGGCAACATCGGGCGCATCACCACCAGCGGCGCCATCAGCGAGTACGCGCTCCCTTACCCAGCGGATCCCTTGGACATCGCCTCTGGGCCCGACGGTGCCCTCTGGTTCGCAGACTACGGGGGCAAGATCGGGCGAATCACCACAGGCGGCGCCATCAGCGAGTACACGCTCCCCACCTGGGGCTCCCGGGACATTGTGACCGGTCCGGACGGCGCCCTCTGGTTCACTGAGGAAATTAGCAACAAGATCGGGCGCATTACTACCGGGTAGCTAGTCCATCCTCAAACTCGATTTGGTTACGAGCCCGCGAGCGATTGGTTCGACTGCACTGAGCTGTACGACCCAGCCGCTCTCCGGCGCCCACGCTGCCACAGGCCACCAGCCCGTCGCCGTTGCTTCGACGCGGCCGCGCACCTCCTCGGGTGGATCGCACGGCTGCCCGTTAGGGTCACACCATTGTTCGATAGCGATGGGCGATTCCCGCAGCGCTAGCCGCGCTTCGAGGCGCCGCATGCGCGCGATCATCCCTGCCCGTACTCCTTGGCGATGTCGTCGAGCTGCGCCCGGATCTCGTCCTCTGTCTTGCCGTACTCCTGCGCGAGCCGGCGGATCTCGGAGTCGTGGCCATACTTCGCCACGCGCTCGGACGTCTCCCTCAGCTCACGCATCGCGGCGTCAAGGTCGATGCTGTACGTTTCCGCCAAGCGCCGCCCCTGTTCCAAGAGCTGCTGTTCGTATTCGACAGCTTCCAGGCGCCGCAGGCGCCGCTGTTGTGTCACCGCCTTCTCCCTACCGGCTCGCGCGGCTTCAGCGTCGCCTCCAACGCTTGCAGCCGCTCTTCTAACTCGGCCAGCTCCAGCGTCTTCAACGCCACCTGCGAGAGATAGGCGATCGTGCGCGCACGTGCGATCGAGTTCTCGAGCGAGAGCGTGTCGGTCACGGCAATCTGGAGCAGCCTGCGGACGCCACCCACGTCCTCCAACTCGCCGATGTCATATGCGTTCTGAACCGTCTTCTCCTTGCGCCGACGAAGGCCGCCGAGACGCCGCGCCTCTTGCGCTTCCTTCGCGTGTTCAGGGTCGTGCATCGAGCAATAGTCGCTATCGTGCAGGGGTGGCGCACGACAGGGTGAACCGTTGTCTTTGACGGCGATGCAGGCGCTTATGGCCACCAAACGCCACCTCTGCTGGCAAGGCTCGGGCCAAGAGAGGCAGCAGGCCTGATCAGGCCTGCCGCCGTGCGGGATCGTTGGTGTGGGTCTACGCGCCGACGCCCGCCGCCTCTAGCGAGCCGTGCTCGTCGCGCATGTGGTCGCCCGCCTCGCGCGAGGTCGGGAACTCCTGGCCGCAGTCGCCGCAGTTGACGGGCTTCTCGACCGGCGTCTCCGGCTCCTCGCCGTTTGCGCCGCCCGCGACCTTGCGCGCCTTCTTCGGCTTGGCCTTGCCCTTCGCCTTCCTCCCCTTCGGCTTGGGTGTCGTGTTGGCCCTCTTGGCCGACGTGGCGCGCGTGGTGGGCTTCCGCGCAGGCGCCTCCGCGCCCTCCGGCGTCCAGAAGCGCCAACCGTTGCACGCTGTTCCGCCCATGACGGCCGATCCCGCCGCCGACGGGCTCCCGTAGTCCTTGCCGCCGACCCGGAAGGCCACCCGGCCATCCTCGCCCTTGACCACTTCGCAGCGGTGGTCGCGCCTTTTGTACCGCGCTACCAGCACGGTCCCCGGCTTCAGGTTTCTGTCTTCGATGCTCATCGAGCACCTCCTTATCTTAAGGTGCGTCGATACATCACTCTACGGGCCCGCGAAGTCAAGCGAATTCGCCGCGAGCGGCTCAGGCTTATCAATTGCCCATCGTCGGAGGAGACAACATTCTGCCATAGTGTGGCCGCTTCGCACACACTTCGCGCGTGCTCTCTGGCGCCGCGTGCTATCGTTTCCTCCGTCTCCGGCGGGGAACCCTCCGAGCTCCACGCCAGTAGCCGCCACTGCTGCGCGACCGGATGCTTCGGTCCCCGCCGGAGGCTTGCACTATCTCCTGTCACGGCTTCTCGGCCTTCTCCTCGGTGAACGCCTCCCAGCGCAGCACCGCAACCTGCGCGTAGTGCGGGTCCAGCTCCATGCCGTAACAAACACGGCCTGTGCGCTCCGCTGCGACGAGCGTGCTGCCGCTACCAAGGAACAGATCAAGCACGATGTCGCCCGGCTTGCTGCTGTTCTCGATGGCGCGCTCGATCAACTCGAGCGGCTTCATCGTCGGATGCAACGGTGAGTCGCTTGGGCGCGCGATCCGCCACACGTCGCTCTGATCGCGGTCGCCACACCAGTAGGGCTTCGCTCCCTCGCACCAACCGAACCACAGCGGCTCGTAGCCGCGCTGGTACGCCGCGCGCCCCAGCACGAAGCGGTCCTTGCACCAGATGATCGTGTCCGACCAGTGGCCGCCGGCGTCTTCCAACAAGCGCGAGACGAGCGGCCATTCTTTGGTGCTCATGCACACGTAGGCGGCGCCGTCGACGCTGTCGAGCAGGTTCTTGGCCCAGCCGCGACAGAACGCCTCGAAAGCCTCGGGCGAAAGAGCGTCGTTCCTAATGCGACGCTTGCGCGCACTTTGTTGCTGCCCGCCGTGGTCGCCCAGCGCGACGTTGTACGGCGGATCGGTGAAGACGAGCTGTGCGCGCTTCCCGTCGAGCAGTCGCACCACGTCCGCAGCGTCGGTGGCGTCCCCGCACCGCAGGCGGTGGTCGCCCAGCGCCCAGAGGTCGCCCCGTTTGGCGCCGTGCGCGGCCTGCGCGGCTTCCAACGCGGCGTCCAAGTCGAATGTCTCTGCGCGCTCGCGCTTCTCCCGGTGGTCGAGCGAGTGGAGCAGCTTCTCCAGCTCGTCCTCCGAGAAGCCGGCGAGGGAGAGGTCAGCCGTTTCCAGCGACGAGAGGTCCGCCACCATCCGGGCGAGGAGCTCGTCCTCCCAGCTGCCGCTGATCTTGTTCAGGGCGAGGTTGAGCAACCGCCCCTGCTTCAGCGGCAGGTCTACGTAGACCACCGGCACCTGCCGCATGCCCAGCTTGCGGGCGGCGACAAGCCGCTGGTGGCCGCCGACGACGGTGTGGTCGGATCGAAGAGCGACCACCGGCTGCACGAAGCCGAACTCTTGCAGGCTCCGCGTGAGCGCCTCCAACTCGGCGTCCGAGATCTTGCGTGGGTTCGCCGGGTCGGGCCTGAGCAGCCCGATGTCCACCTGCTCGACGAGGGTTGTTGGTACTGCGGTCATCGTCGCTATCCTCCGTTCACATCACTCTTGCGTTCGGTCGACTGCGAGCGCCCGGCGGTATTCGTCGATGGCAAACGACGCGACGTCTTCTTCTTCCTCGGGCAGGTCGTGCTTGATGTCCTGGCGCAGCCGGGCGGCGGGCGTGAGCCCGAGCTGCTTGCCGAGGTCGCTCAGCACCGCCTCGGCGTCATGGCGCAAGAGCCACAGCGGGTTACGCACGAGGGCGTCCCGTCTCCCTCGCACGAGCACGCCGGTCGCCGCCAGCTTTTCGTTGAGCGAGAGCCAGTCCGCCCAGCCCTGGCAGTAGCGCATGAGGACGGCGCGGTCGACGGTGGCCAGGAGGCCCATCGCCTCCAGCTCGGGCACGACGCGGTTCCACTCCGTCTGCGCTTCTTCACACAGGCCGGGTGGCATCGCGGGCGCGCTAACGTCCACGTGCCGCCCGCCCCCGCGCCGCCTGTTGCGCCTCCGGGCATAGGGGATTGGCACAGGGCCGCGTTCACCCACGGCCGGCCTCACTCATGCGACACGATCGCGGAAAACCCGTACAGGGTCGGAGACGGGCAGCGGGCGGTGTGCGCCGGCCGGAATACTCCAAAAATATCGACCGCCTCTCCGCGCGGACTGCGATCATGGCGACTCCTCTTCTCGCCGGAGGAACTCGTCCAGCGCGTTGGTGGCACTCGGCCGCTCAGCGTGCACGCGCGTCCTGCTCGCCCGCGTCATGCCGAACTCGTTCAGAAACGCGCGCATCTGCTCCAGCGCCTTGTTCGCCACAGCGAGGAAGGGCGACTGCATCGGGAAGCCGCTCGGGCTCTTGACGACGACGCCGTACTGTCGGAGCGCCGCTTCGGCCTCGACCCAGATAGGCCGCGCAGTAGCCGCCCAGGGCGGCGCGGTCGAGGTCGCTCACGAGGCCTATGTCGAGGAGAAGCTTGCCGGCCCGCCGCCACTCCCGTTTCGCTTCGTCGCTCAGGTGCTCGGGGGGCTTCGGCAGTCTCACCTCGGGCTCCGGCTCCCGGTCGTTCAACGGACGCCGGCCGGGGTTGCCCCGCACGACCTTAAGCAGAGTCGGGGTCGGCCTCCGGCCGGAGCGTCCGCTCCTACCAGCCACGGCTAGCTAGACCCCCCCCCCCTTGCCATTTTCTGCGACCACACGTGTACTGCCCAGCGCCGCTCCCGGATCGAAAAGCTGTAGACTTTCGACCCGCCCTCCCCCCGTCGGGCTTCGTGGACGGTGGTTTCGTCATTGCCCCGACGCCCTCTTGAGCCTGCGCCGCTGCTTCCACTCGATG
>JBGQHA010000131.1:0-7207 GCA_041497735.1 Dehalococcoidia bacterium
GCGCTCGGCCGCGCGGCGCGCACCCGGCATATCGTACGCAGCGACGAGCCGCGACAGCTCGCCGTTGCGGCAGCCGGAGAGCGCGATGATGCCTTCGGAGTGGCCGGCCAGCGCGGCGGGATCGAGCGCGGGATCGTCGCGCGGGCTTTCTAGATGCGCCATCGAGATCAGCCGGCTGAGGTTGGCGTACCCGCGCGGCGATTCGGCGAGGAGAGTTAAATGAACAGGGGGAGTGCACAGGGGCGGAGCCCCGTTGCCGGGGGGTCTGGGGGGTGTCCCCCCAGATTCCCAAACGCTACTGGGCGGGCGGGTGGGAAGAAGATGTTCTCGAATCGTAAGTTCTGCGCCAATGATCGGCTTCACGCCCCACTCGTTCGCCGTAAGGGCGAACTCCATCGCGCCGGCGAGGCCGTCGTGGTCGGTCAGCGCGAGCGCGGGGTAGCCGAGGCTGCGAGCTTGCAGGACCAGCTCGAGCGGCGTGGACGCGCCTTCCCGGAACGAGAAGCAGGAGTGGCAGTGGAGCTCTACGTACTCAGCCATACTTCTGCGTCGCGGTGTAGGCTACGCCCATGAGCATCCTGCGCCATCTGCGCGCCATCACCCTGTTACCGTTCATGGCGACCGTTGTCATTCCGGGACTGATCGTGTTCTTCTTCAGAACCATGTACCTCGGCTGGGGGCTGCCCCCGGTGCTCTGGGTTCTTCCCTTCTTGTTTGGAGCGCTGCTCATCTGTCTGGGCCTGGGCCTGTTCGGCTGGACGGTGCTGCTGTTCGCCGACGTTGGCCAGGGCACGCTCGCGCCGTGGGACCCGACGCAGCACCTGGTCGTGCGCGGCCCGTACCAGCATGTGCGCAACCCGATGATCAGCGGCGTTCTGGCCATCCTCCTCGGCGAGGCGGCGCTGCTCGGCTCGCTTCCGGTCTTCTGCTGGTTCCTGCTCTTCTTTGCGCTCAACCAGCTGTACATCCCGCGGTTCGAAGAGCCCGGACTCGAAGAGCGCTTTGGCGAGGAGTACCGTCGCTACAAGCAGCACGTGCCCCGGTGGATCCCTCGCCCTGGGCCATGGCGCGCTCATTGATACTTCTGCTCCCGCCAGTCGCCGAATTACGTGACCATCGGCCCCCATCCAGCGCGTCACTTGGCCCTGTCCGCCGAACGGCGGCTGGTGCTCTACTATGAGTGTCATGAAGGTGAAAGCTGCGCTGGTGGCTCTCGGTGGTGGCGGCATCGCGTACTTGCGTGTTGTCCGTCCGCGGCTGGCGCGCTGGGGCGCCCGCGATGAGGAGATCGCGCGGCGGATGCCCGGCGATGAGCTGATCGAGCGCCCGTCCACAGTGACGAACCGCGCGATCACGATCGATGCGCCGGTGGAGGACGTCTGGCCGTGGCTGGCGCAGATGGGTGAGCTGCCGCGCGGCGGCTTCTACAGCTATGAGTGGATCGAACGCTTGCTGGGCATGCGCGTGAAGAACGCATCGCGCGTGCTGCCGGAGTACCAGGCGCCCCACTCCGGCGATGCGCTGGACCGGCGTGGCAACATGATCGTTCGCGATATCGTGCCCGGCCATGCGCTGGTGCTCGGCCCGCCGCCGGGCCTGTGGCTCGACTCGACGTGGTCGATGGCGGTGTATGCGGAGGGAGAAGGCCGTACGCGGCTCGTTTCGCGCGTGCGCGCCCGCGTCGCGCGCTGGTCGCCGGCGGCGCTGTGCATGATCGCCCTGGTCGATTCCGGACAGTTCCTGATGGAGCGCAAGATGCTGCTCGAGATCAAGAAGCGCGCGGAAGCGCTCGCGCGGCGTGAGGCGCTGACGATCGGCGTGGCCGAAGCGAAAGCTGTTAGATAGCCTCAGTACTAGTTGATACCGCATCGCTATTTCGTTATACTGTGACCGTATTTCGTTATACGGAGCGCGCGACCATGTCTACCATGAAGGTTTCGCAAAAGGGCTGGGTAGTGATCCCCAGAGAGATACGAGAGCGCTATGGCATCCGCCCGGGAGATAAGGTGCAGGTGGTGGACTACGGTGGCAGCATCGCCGTGATACCTGCGCTGCGGGACCCGGTCCGGGCGCTGCGCGGCATACTCAAGGGCGGGCCATCGTTGACCAAAGCGCTGCTTGAGGAGCGACGCCGGGACCGCAAACGAGAAGACCAGAAGCTGAAGCGCATGACGAGCCGCCGGCGCAGCTCCGCGTAGGATGGCAAGGTATGTTCTCGATGCGCATGCCGTCTTGGCGCTCATCCAGAACGAAGAGGGCGCAGCCGCTGTCCAGCGCCTGCTAGAGCGAGCGGATAAGGGACAGCACGAGGTATGCATCTCAGTAGTGAACCTGGGAGAAGTTCTCTATACCATTGAAGACAGGCTTGGAGCGGATGCCGCCCAAGAAGTGCTGGCTGGACTGACCGATGCGCCGATCACGGTTGTCGATATCGACCAGCCGTTGGCGCTGAACGCCGCGCGACTGAAAGTGGCGACCAAGATGGGCTACCTCGATTGCTTCACGGCCGCGCTCGCACAGCAGCTCGACGCCAAGATCGTCACGGGTGACCCCGACTTCGAGCGGATTGAGGACGTCGTCGACATCGAGTGGTTGGCTGCCCGTTAGTGCTCGTGTCTTACCCATAGCGCTGCTCATGCCATGCGTCTCGCAGATCGTCGTGGAAGATGGTCACGCTGCGGCCATCTTCTAGCAGCAGCTCGTAGTACGTGCGCGCGATCGGTTGATCGGTCCACCAGCGATCGCCCGTGCGATAGCGGTCGAGCTGCTCGACCACCCGCAGCCATCCGCTGCCGCGCCGGAGGGCGTTCGGCGCGCCGGCCTCATCGATGCGCACCTCCACGCTGCGCGGGACGTTCAGGCGTCGTAGGGTACGAGGACTGTCCGCTCTTCGGGATGGCGCGACCACGGATTCACCTCCATCACGCGTCCAACAACGTCCCGCCCGTAACGAGCGCGGAGCTGCCGGATCGATTCGCCGATCTGGTTCAGGTTCTGCTGAGTGTCGGTGAAGAGCTTGCCCTGCTTCGCGATGTCGCTGCCGATGCCGCTCAGCGTGACGACGACGGTATCGATGCCCTGCGGCAGCTCGAGCAGCGAAAGGCGCGTCTTCAGCAAGAGCAGCATGCGCCGTTCATCGCCGGCCGGCTCTCGGAACGTCTCCTGGCGCTCCCAGACGATGCGCCCTTCCGCGAGGAGCTGCAGGCGCATGCGGCGCGCGGCGCGGCCATCGAGCCGGCGCACGAGCCGGGCGACGATCTGGCGCGCGGCCGCGATCATCGCCTCGTTCGCGACCACTGGCGCGTCGAACGCGACGATCTCCGTCAGCAGCTCCTGATGTTTTCGCGGGCGGACCAGCTCGTGATCGATGCCGTTCGCCAGCTCCCAGAGCCGGCGGCCGGTGCTGCGGAACTGCGCTTCGACCGCTGGCCGCGGCAGCGCGGCGATATCGCCGAGTGTGCGCAGCGCGAGCAGATCGAGCCGCTCGATGAGCTCCGGCCCGAATAGCCTGTCCTGAGCGGAGCGCAGGAGCAACAGCGCGATGTCTTTGTCGCGCAGAAACTCGCGCTCGCGGCCGGGCGGAACGATGCCCGCCTCGCCTGGACCGACGGATGACGCCGCAACCAACGCGACGAACTTGCCTTCGGCGATGCCTCCCGCGGGCAGCAGACCTGTCGCGTCGCGGACGGCTTCTGTTAGCGCACCGGCGAGCGCGAACTCATCGTCGTGCAAGCCCTGCAGGCCATCGATGCCGGCGTACGCGCAGCCGAGCGCTGCCGGCTCGACGGCGGGAGCGACCCGCTCGAGCGCGTCCAGCATGGCATCGAAGGCGGTGCGATAGCGGACGTGGTCGGCTTCCAGGAACGCCGCCTCGGGGCAGAGCGCCTTCGCCTGTCGCAGGGAGAGGCCCGGCCGGACGCCCGGCGGCGAGGCTTCTAGCACCTGCTGGCGGTCGTAGATGACGACGGGCTGGCGGGCCAAGTTCGGCTCGCGCTGCCGCTCGATGGCGATGGCGAAGGAAGGGACGCGGACACAGGCGATGCGCATCGGATAGAACCAGCACGAGGGAGTCGCTTACAGGATATAGAACTAGTGTTCTGTTGTCAAGCGGGGCTCACTCCCAGGGCGAGGACTGCCAGTCATCGGGTCGCTCGGCCGGCAGCCAGGGCGGCAGGGGCATCAGCAGGTAGATCGAGAGAGCGCGGACGTAGGGCTCGTACATGCCGCGCAGCTCCGTGAGCTTGTCTTCGCGGATGTCCTTGGAAGTGCAGCCGCTCTTCTGAAGCAGGCTGGTGAGACGCGCGAAGTCGGACGGTGGGAGCCGGTTCGCGTCGAAGACCTGTGGCTCGGTGCTGAAGATCTGGCCGAGGTCGACTGCCGCGTGGCGCGCCATGGCGAATGTGAGCCGCGCGTCGGGCAAGGCCTCCGCCTGGCCGCTCGCGCGGAGCAGCGCGCAGACATCGAGGATGGTCGTCAAGGCGGCGAGCCACGACTGACGTTCGTGCTGCGAGCGGTAGAATGCCAGCACCGGATACGACAGGTGACTCTCGAGCACTTCCGCCGACCAGCGCTCCCAATCGCGCAGCAGCTGCGCCATGGCGTCCCGTCCGCCAGCGCGATCGAGCCTGACGAGCAGCGCGACGGCGCTGGGCGGCGAGCCGGCGCGCGCGTCCAGTAGTGAGACCTGTGTCTCTCGCCGGGAGAACGCCTGGTAGAGCACCGGCACGTAGGTAATGACGAGCGCCAAGAAGCCGAAGCCGGCGCCGGCTTCGATCACGGTGACGGAGCGCGCAAGCGCGGAGCGCGGCGTCACGTCGCCGAGGCCGAGCGTGAAGAACGACGTGCCGCTCACATAGATGTCTGTCGCGAAGCCCCGCCCGCCATGCGCGGTTGCGAACTGAGAACCGAGGCCCCACTGCAGTACCCCAAAGCCCACGATCATGAGCGCCGCCCACAGTACGAGCAGCATGATGAGGGAAAGCGGGCCGTAGAACGCCAGCAGGCTCTCCCGCGCGTTGTTCGAGAAGCGGCGCGCCAACGCCGACCAAGGGATCCACGTGAAGCGATAGAAGAGGCGCGCCAGGCGGAATCGCCGCGCTACGCGCCGGGGCAGCACGACAGTCTCGAAAGCATCGAGCAGGACGGCGAAGATCAGTAACACCCCGAAGGCGACAGCGAGCGGTTCCATGCTGGAAGCAGTATCGCCTGTCCTGGCAGCCGCTGGCCAACGCTGGGCCCGGCTGTACTCTGGCGAGCTGGCTAGTAGGTGTGCAGGTCGCCTTCGGCGGTTCGCAGGTGGTGCGTATCGTTCAGCAGGTGAATCACCCGCCGGCCTTGCCCGGCGGCGACGATGTTCAGCGATGTGTGCGCCGGGCGGAAGAACATGTCGTACGGTGAGCCGATGATGTGGCTGGTATAGGCGTTGATCACGCCTCCGTGGCAGACGATGGCGACGCGCTGGCTCTCGCTGCGAACGATGATCGACTCGATCGCGTTGATCACGCGCCTGCGGAAGTCGGCGCTCGGCTCGGAGTATGGGTAGATGTCCCAGCTGCGCTCGCGCAGCATCCGGCCGCGTACGGCTTCGAGGAGATCGCGGCTCATGAAGTCGCGAATGGTCTTGTCCTGCGGCGCGTCGCGGAAGATCTCGACCTCGCGCAGGTCGTCCACCACGATCGCCTCGAGCTGGTGGTGCTCGACGATGGCGTCTGCGGTCTCGCGCGCGCGGCGGAGCGGGCTGGTGTAGATGGCGTCGAGCTTTGTCGTAGAGAGCGCTTCGCCGACCAGGCGCGCCTGCAGCCGTCCGTGATCGCTCAGCGGCGGATCGATGAGCTCACCGGCCGTCATCTCTGCTGAGATTGCCTGCTGCGCATGGCGGATCAGCAGCAGCTCGGTGACGCCCTCGATGCCGGTGAGGAACGCCTGGTCGAAGACCTGTGGCGGGCGGCCTCGTCGGGTGTCTTGAGCGGAGCTGTCGTCAGAAGTCATGCAGTCGTCCTTCGTTGGTGTGGCTTCTATTACTAGAATAGCTGGCGCCAGAGCGGCGCGCGCATCGGGCTCCGCAGGCTGAAGTTGCGAGAGTGCCTTGACAGCGGCAGAACATTGGTGCTATGACGACCTCGCCATGGCGAGGCCGAATATCGAGCAAGTCCGCTGCCGGACGGTGCTTACGCCCTCGAGCGGGTTCTTGCAGTCCTACACCCATTCGCTGAATCCGTACATGGGTTGCGCGTTCGGCGATGGTGGCTGCGGCGTGTACTGCTATGTGGCGGAGTCGCCGATCGGCTTGCATGCCGGGAAGCCCTGGGGCCAATGGGTGAAGGCGAAAGTCAACGCGGCTGAGGCGCTTCGACACGATCTCACGCAATCGCGCGACACAGCTTCTCTCCGGATCTTCATGAGCTCGGCCACCGACCCGTACCAGCCGGCGGAAGCCCGAGTGCGCATCACGCGTTCGATCCTCGAGGTGTTTCTCGAGGTCCCGATCGCCTTGCTTGTTGTGCAAACGCGATCACCACTCGTTGAGCGCGACTTCGATCTGCTGTCGCGCATGCCGTTCGCGTGGCTGTCGATGACCGTGGAGACGGACGACGATGGCGTCCGGCGAGCCCTGACGCCCACGTGCCCGAGTATCGAGCGTCGCGTTAAGACGATGCGGCTGTCGCGCGAACGAGGCGTCCGCGTGCAGGCGGCGGTCAGCCCGACACTGCCCCACGATCACGATCGGTTTGCCGCGCTTCTGACGGAGAGCGCTGATCGGGTGGTCGTCGACACGTTCTTCGGCGATGGTTCCGCCGGCAAGCGGACGGGCCGCCGTCCGTTGCCGCGCCGGTTCGCAGAGCTGGGGTTTGATGACTGGCGCGACACCTCTTCCGCCGAGCGGCTGCATCGAACGCTGGTGGAGCGCATGGGGCCATCTCGCGTGGGCTGGTCGCAGGACGGCTTCAATGACCTAGCGGCGTGTGCACCGACAGGTTTCTGTTCGGCTGCGACCACGTCTTGAGTTGGTCGACCTCGGGTTCGTCGCGTATGCTGTCACTCCGCACTCAGTGTGATCGATCCAGCGAACCGCCAGCGCCGGGCTGGCGCACACCATGCCCGAATGGCGCAGGCAGTAATCATTGTTTGCGAATCTTCAGATGTGCTAGCCTACTGCGAAGCTCATCCTCGTCCTCGTCTGGCAGAAGCCTTCTGTTCTATCCCTCGA
>JBGQHA010000132.1:0-7179 GCA_041497735.1 Dehalococcoidia bacterium
CAACACCTCACCGTCCGCCTGATCGACCACGACGGCCGGGATCGCCGCCGTTGGGCTCGACGCGAGAAAGAGCCCTGCTTCCTTGTTTGCAACGATGACACCGATCGCGCCGGCCTCGCTCGCCCGGCTCATCATATAGGAAAACGGTACGTCGCGACGCTGTACCAGGACGACCGATCCCTGGATATGCTGCGGAAACTCGGCCTCCGTTCCCGTGCCTGCGTCGACGAGGGGGCCCTTCGCATTCCCTGCGCCTGAGCCGAAGAGCGGCACGGCGGCGAATGTGCGCGATCCGTCCGGGAGAGCGACCGACGCTCTTCGCAGCAGCTCACCCGAGGCCGGGAACGGCTCCAGGTCGACCGTGTAGCCCCAGCTCTCGAGCTGCTGCGTGGCGTAGTCGCTCGCTTGCGCTTCCGCATCCGAGCCGGCAAGCCGCGTCCCGATCTGGCCAGCAAGATACCGGATGTGCGTCACGATCCGTGCGGCTTGCGGCTGCGGCGGGCCGAGATCGCGAGCGACGGGGCGTGACGTTGTCGACGTAGTGGGCGACGCGCTGCCGCCACACGCGCACGCCACGACAACAGCAAGCGGCAGGACGATCAGGGCGATACGCGATCGAAGTAGCGCTCTCAAGGGAGCGTCACGGACGCTGGCGGCGCTTCGTGCGGAACCAGGTGCGCAGTCTATCTCCCAAGCTCGGCGAGTGGAGCACCATCGGCTGGCCGCGCCAGTGCTTCTCCGTCGCGGGTACCCCGCCGCCGCCGCTGCGATTGAAGAACGACAGCGCGAAGCTCCCGAGCAGCAGGACCACGCCGGCGATGAGAATCCAGCGGCCGGCGCTTGGATAGCTGTAGCGGACGAGGAAGCCGGCAAAGATCAGCCCCAGCGCGGTGAGGATCACCTGGCGCAACGAGATGTGTGTCACCGGCTCGACGATGGAGTGCACCAGCGAAGACGCCGCGCCGGACGAGCGCTTGCGCACACGGCTCGCGACGCTCTCTTCGGGGAGAAACGTGTCGAGCCGGTTGAGGATGTCCTCGATCTCGCGCTGGATCTTGTCGTCGGGCATGGGGGCCGGCTTGCAGATGTCTCGCAGATGTATTGTACAGCACCTGAAAGGCCGCCGAAGGTGGACGCGCTGGCCGGTCATTGTTACGATATGGGGCCGATCGGAGGAAGATGTCCGTGGCCCAGCAGACAGACGTCCCGAACCTCAAGGCGTCGCAGGTCGATGAGGTCAGCAATGTCCTCGCGCGCGCGTTCTTCGACGACCCGATGACGATGTACATCATGCCGGACGAAAACAAACGCCGCCGCGCGCTCCCCTGGTTCTTCCAAAAGGCCGCGCAAGTGTCGCATCGCTACGGCGATCCGTTCACGACGGCCGGCCAGGTGGAAGGCGCGGCGCTCTGGCTGCCGCCCGGCAACACGATCCTCACGCTGCCGAAGATGATCCGAGTCGGCATGCTGGCGGCGCCGATCAAGTTCGGCCTGCCGACGTTCATGAAGTTCCTGTCGGCGACGAACCAGCTGGAGCATCTGCACAAGCGCGACGTGCCGCCCGACCACTGGTATCTCTTCGTCCTCGGCGTCGAGCCGGAGCGCCAGGGCCACGGCCTGGGTGGCAAGCTCCTGCAGCCGATCCTGGAGCGCGCGGACCGCGATCGCCTACCCTGCTACCTGGAGACGATGAAAGAGATCAACGTCACCTTCTACAAGAAGCAGGGCTTCGAGGTCGTCGTCGACGATCAGTTCAAGGACGGCCCGCGCTACTGGACCATGAAGCGCGATCCGATCGGATGATGATCGCAACGTAGGGGCGGCCTTCATGGCCGCCCGCAGCGCAGCTAGAGGAGAAAGCCATGACCACAGCGACAACAACGCAGCAGATCGTCGAGATGTACGGTAACGCCTGGGGCGAGACGGACGCGGCGAAACGCGCCCAGCTACTCGAGCAGGCCTGGGCAGACGGCGCAACGTACACCGACCCGCAGTCGCACGTGCAGGGGCGTGACGCCCTCTCCGAGCTGATCGCCGGCTTCCAAGCGCAGGTGAACGGCGCGCGCATCGTCGCCACCAGCGCCGTCGATCAGCACCACCAGGCGTTTCGCTTCACCTGGGCGATGCAGGCCGCGGATGGCGCTACCATGATGGAAGGCATCGACTTCGGAGAGCTGGCGCCGGACGGACGCATCCAGCGCATCGTGGGCTTCTTCGGCCCCCCGCCACCCGCACTCACGTCATCCTGAGCCGAGCGGGGCGGGGAAAGAGAAGGGCGGCAGCGGGGCGGAGGGCGAAGGATCTTTCGCGGCTCTGGCCGCCTCAGCGCTTTGACAGAAACTCCACGACCACCTTCTTGAATCGTTCGTCGCCGACGACGGTGAGGTGCTCGCGATCAGGGATCGTCACCAACTTGGCGCCGGGGATGCGCCGCGCGAGCGGCTCCGCGCTGCCGACCAGTACGTCCTCCTCACCGACAACGATCAGCACTGGCAGACGGATGTTGCCCAGCGCATCGACGTCGGAGAAGCGGCCGGCCTGGCCCACCGCGGCGAGCGCGCGCAGGTCGTTCCCCGTTCGCTCCGCAAAGATGCGGAAGCCCTTCGCGACTGGGTCGGTAACGGTGCTAGCGTCGGCTGCGAGCATCCCCGCCGCGACGGGCGAATCCGGGCCGCTGCGTAGGCGCCCCGGGCCCACGCCGCCCAGGACGGCGGACGTGAACCGCTCCGGATAGCGCACGAGCAGCCCCATGCTGATTGCGCCGCCCATCGAGTAGCCGAAGAGATCGGCCTTCTCGATCCCGAGGTGGTCCATCAGCCGGATGACATCGTCGGCCATGTGCTCGCCGTACGCGGAGGGGTCGTAGAGCTTGGCGCTCTCGCCATGCCCGCGGCAATCGAGTGCGATCACCTGTCGCAGCGGCGTTAGCGCGTCGATCCAGCCGGGCGCGACCCAGTTCTGCCGCAGGCTGCTCGCGAAACCGTGCACGAGTACGAGCGGGCGGCCCTCGCCAAAGACCTCGTAATGGATCTGTGCGCCGGCGGAATCGAAGAAGGGCATGAGCGCCCTATTGTAGCGAACCTGTAGCGGCGCGCACGGCTGTGCGCCCTGTCGCCGGAGGCGACGCCTGCCTACGCAAGCGTCTCATTATCTTCCTTTGCCCTCTACTTGCTGACTTCCGTCAGCACCAGCACGTCGTTCAAGCTGCCGGAGCGGAAGCCCGCCAGATCGAGCGTGACGTACTTGTAGCCGAGCTCCTTCAGCCGCGCGACCACTCGATCTCGGTCAGCCACCAGCGCGGCGATGTCGGCCGGCTCGACCTCGATGCGCGCAACGTCATCGTGATGGCGTACGCGGAGCTGGCGAATGCCCAGCGAGCGCAGGAACGCCTCCGCCGTGCCGACGCGCTCCAGCGCCTCGACCGTCACCTGCGTGCCGTACGGCAAACGCGACGAAAGGCAGGCCATCGCCGGCTTGTCCCACGTCGGCAGGCCGCGCTCGCGCGAGAGTGTCCGGATCTCTTCCTTCGTCAGCTCTGCTTCGATGAGCGGGCTGCGTACGCCGTGCTCGGCCGCCGCGATCCGGCCCGGCCGGTGGTCGCCCAGGTCGTCCGCATTACACCCGTCCAGGACGAACGCGTAGCCGCGCTCGTTCGCGAGCGCTGCCAGCAGCTCGTACAGCTCCGTCTTGCAGTGATAGCAACGCTGCGGCGAGTTCTCGACGTAGCCGGCGCGGTCCATCTCGTGTGTGTCGATCAGCTCGTGCGCGATGCCGATGCGCGTTGCCAGCTCGCGGGCTTCCTCGACCTCCGACTGGGGGATCGATGGCGAAACGCCCGTGACGGCAAGCGCCCGGCTGCCCAAGGCGTCGAACGCAGCCGCCGCGACGAAGGTGCTGTCGACTCCGCCCGAGAAGGCAACGACCGCCGACCCCAGCCCCTTCAGGATGGCGTCGAGACGGCCTGCCTTCGCCTGGATCACGCTCATTAGGTGCAACCCTTAGACCGGTTCGATCTTAGCACGCTTGCCCGAAGCTCGCCCGATCATCCTCAGGTACAGGCCGTCTGCCCGCGGGTCGATACGTACTTGGAGAGCCCGGCGCGGCCGGGTCTTTGCCTATGGGTAAGCAGTCCATCGTGCGGTTCTTCCTCATCTTCACGGGCGCCACGCTGTGCGTCATCGCCGCCGCCTGCGCCATGCTGACGATGCTCCGCGTTCAAAGCCTTCGTGGTCAAAGTGAGCATGCAGCCGGGGCTGTCAGCACGGGCGCCCTCGCGCCGGCGCTGAGCCGCGACGCCGGTAGCCTGAGCGAACGCGACCTCTCGTCGTTTGCCGACACGGCGACCGGCTTGCTTGGGGGCGATATCGTCGCGATCCGGCTGTGGGGTCCGGACGGTACGCTGCTGGCCCAGGCCGGCGACGGCGCCGCTCCCGAAAACAGATCCACCCTCGCGAACGCGATCATCAGCGGCTTGGGTACGAGCAAGGAATCGGCTGCCGGCGGCGAGGTGCTCGCCAGCTACGCGCCGCTCGTTCCCCGCGCTTTCCTGGAAGTGCAGCAGCGCTACGAGCCGATCGCCACAAGGATCTCCGATAGCACGAAGGAGCTGGTCATTCAGCTCGTGGTGGGCGGCTTGCTGGTCGCGCTCCTGCTGCCA
The DNA here is from genome assembly GCA_041497735.1 of Dehalococcoidia bacterium. Lineage (GTDB taxonomy): Bacteria > Chloroflexota > Dehalococcoidia > DSTF01 > RBG-16-68-14 > JBBDXS01. The sequence continues at coordinate 4,658 of JBGQHA010000132.1, forward strand.
ATCGTCCTCTGGGTCACGATCAACGGCCTCATGAACGAGTACGGCCGCTTGCTCTTCCTCCACCGTACCGGCCAGTCGATTCGTGAAACGCTCGACCTCATCGACATGCTCGCCAATTTCTCGCGAGATGTCGTCACGTATACCGGCGCGCAGATCGCGCTCACCGCGCTCGTCGAGGACAACAGCGGCGACATCATCGTCAAAGCCAGCTACGACGGGCTAACCAAGACCGCCTCGCACCACTACCGTAAGGTCGAGGAGTGGTATCTGCGCCGCTGCATCGGTACGGGCGAAGTCATTCAGTCGAAGGAAGACGGACTGCCATACGAAACGCTCCTCGGCTTCGATCCGACGTTGCGCGGCAAGGTCAACGTCCTCTGCGTACCGATTCCCGGCCGCGAGCGCGTCGCCGGCCTCGTGATGGCCGTCCGCTTTGCGGCGCAGGGGCGGTTCAAACCGGCCCAGCTTCAGATGGTGCAGGAGATGGCCGCCCTCGCCGCGATGGCTGTCGAGCAAGCGACGCTGTTCTCCAAGGTGCGCAGCTATGCGGAGGAGGTCGAGGTCGGTTACGACAGCACGCTCAAGGTGCTCACGGCCGCGCTCGACACGAAGGATACTATCACGCAGGGACACTCAGAACGCGTCGCGCGGCTCACAGTCATACTCGCGCGAGAGGTTGGCGTGCCGAACGAGCAGCTCGTCGACATCGAGCGCGGAGCGCTGCTCCACGATGTCGGGAAGATCGGCGTGCCGGACAGCATCCTGCACAAGCCGGCTTCGTTGAACGACGAAGAGTGGGAGAAGATGCAGAAGCATCCCCTCATGGCCGGCCTCATGGTGTCCAAGGTCGGCTTCCTGGAGAACGCCATCCCCATCCTGCTCTACCACCACGAACGCTTCGACGGCGCCGGCTACCCGTTCGGCCTCGAAGGCAAAGCCATTCCACTCGAGGCGCGCATCTTCACCGTCGTCGACGCTTACGACGCGATGACCTCCGACCGTCCCTACCGCCTCGCCATGGACAACGAAGACGCGATGGCGGAGATCATCCGCAACTCCGGCACACAGTTCGATCCGGAGATCGTCGAGGCGTTCATTCGCGTGATCGAACGCATCCGCCCTACGGAAGAAGAAGCCGCCTAACCCGAACCCGACTTCGATTGACCGCCCATCCGCCCATGGCTATGATGCCTTGGCCGGTGGGAGGCCGGGCAGGCGACTATGGCTCCGTCGAACTCGTTTCCAGGTAACGTAGGCTTCTACCTGGCCCTCTCGTTCTTCGTGCCGCTCTTCATCTTCCTGGCCGGAAGCCGCGTGCTCGTGATGGCCCGCGGCCGCCGCGACGATCGCCTGGGCCCGCCCCGGGACATGTGGGAGCGCATCATCACCTTCCCGCCGTACGTCCTGGGGACGCTGCGGGTGAACCGCTCGTACTACTGGTACGCGGGGCTGCTGCACACCCTCATCTTCTGGGGCTTCATCGCGCTGCAGGTCAGGACGCTGAACTTCCTGCTGGACGGCATCAGTTACAACATCAGCCTGCAGCACATCTTCCGCTCGCTCTACGACGGCTTCCGGCCCGTCATGGACGCGTTCAACGTCCTCGTCATCATCGGCGTGGCGCTGGCCGCCTTCCAGCGCCTGGTCGTTCGTCCGCGACGCCTCACGCTGAACTCGGACGCCTGGATTATCCTCTTCTTGATCTGGTTCCTCATGGTGAGCGACGTCCTCACCAACAGCTTCAAGATCTCGCTCGATCGCGGCAACCGCGATGCGTTGTCGTTCTTCGCGTTCGGGCTGGCCAATCTGTGGGACCGGATGGACATCAGCCATACCACGCTCGCGCACTTGCACACCAGCTGGTGGTTCCTCCATCTCACGGACTTCCTCGTGTTCCTGTGTTACTTGCCGGTCTCGAAGCACTCACACCTGCTAACGGCGCCGCTCAACGTCTTCTTCCGCCGCCTCCAGCCGACGGGCACGCTGCAACCGATCCCGAACATCGAGGAGCGCGAGGTCTTCGGCGTCGGTAAGGTGACCGACTTCTCGTGGAAACAGATGCTGGACTTCTACACCTGCACGGAGTGCGGCCGCTGTGAGGTAGCCTGTCCCGCGTCGAACACAGGCAAGGACCTATCGCCCAAGAAGATCATGCATGACATGCGCAGCGTGGCCGAGATCGAAGTCAAACGCGCCACGGGCCGTTCCACCGAGCAGAGCGATCTCATCGGCGCGGTCAGCTTCAACTCGATCTGGGACTGCGTCAACTGCGGCGCCTGCCAGTACGAATGCCCCGTCTACATCGAGCACGTGCCGGCGCTGATGGACATGCGACGCTTCCTCGTCATGGACGAGGCGAACATGCCGGAAACAGCCGCCGCCACACTGGTGCAGCTCGAGCAGCGCGGACACCCGTGGCGCGGCACGCCGCTCACGCGCACATCATGGATGGAGCAGATGGAGTTCGATGTGCCGCGGTTCGACGGCAAGCAGGAGTACCTATTCTGGGTCGGCTGCACGGG
>JBGQHA010000133.1:0-7139 GCA_041497735.1 Dehalococcoidia bacterium
GGGTCGCCGCCGCCCGTTGCGCAGGTGTTCGATTTCGAAACACCGCCGTTCATCATCGTCCAGCACGGCAAGTGGGCGAGCGTCTACTCGTTCGGTCATCCGCTCGCGCTGGCGATCGGCGCCCGATTCGGCGCGATGTGGGTCGTCCCGCCGCTGCTGGGCGGCGCCTCGGTGGCATTGGTCTACGCCATCGGGCGAAAGGTGTACGGCGCTCGCGTCGGGCTGCTGGCGGCGGTGCTCATGGCGTCCTCGCCGTTCTTCTTCATGACGGCGAGCGAGTTCATGAGCCACAACACCGCGACGTTCTACCTGCTGGCGTCGTTCTTCTTCTTGCTCTTGGTCGACCGACGCCCGCTGCTGTACGGCGCGCTGGCCGGCTTCTTCTTCGGTTTGGCGTTCGACGCGCGCCAGCTGGAGGCGATCACTCTGGTCCTGCCGTTCGGTCTGCTCCTCTTGAGCCACGTCGTTCGCAAGGAGGAGCGTAAGAACGGCGCGCTGCAGATCGGCGGCTTTGTCGGCGCGGGAGCCGTCATGCTGCTGGTGTTTCTCTTGTACAACTACGCGACCCGGGGCGGCGCGCTGAATACCGGCTACGCGGCGGCCGGCTTCGAGAACCACATCGGCTTTGGCGGAAAGCACACCGTGGCCATGGGCATCGGCAACGAGCAGACGCAGATGGCGTTGCTGCTGCTCGTCCTCAACGGCTGGTCTGCGCGCATCGGCCTGCTGTTCGTCCTGCTGCCGTTTGTGCTCGCCACCCGAAAGCTCTGGGACTGGTTCTTTCTCGTGTGCGCAGTGCTCCTGATCGGCGTGTACACGCTGTACATCGGCCACGGGATCATGTACGGCCCGCGCTACTGGTATCCGGCCGCTCCGTTCCTGATGCTGATCGCCGCCCGCGGAGCGGACCGCGCCGCTCTCCTCCTCGCGGACGCCGCGCGTTCCCTGCGAAAGGTGTTCGCTCACGCCGCCGAGCGCCCCGCATGGGCGGGCGTCGTCGTCGTGTACGTGTTCGTGGCCGTCCTTATCGGCACGTCGATCTCCGGCTGGTTGCTGAGCCGCGACGCCGCCTGGTCGTCGGACTTCGTCCCGCCCAACGCGATCAGCCTGCAGGGGTTCAACCAATCGGACGGCCGGCTGGTCAAGATCATCGAGCGCACTCACCTGAAGAACGCGCTCGTCCTCGTCGAGCCGTGCACGGTCTGGAACTGCTACGGATCGGTCTTCGATCTGAACTCGCCCGCGCTAGACGGCGACGTCGTCATCGCGAGGGACGTGGCCGGGCGCCGCGCGGCGCTGTTCGCCGCGTACCCGGAGCGGCGCGTCTATCTCGCTTCCTACCAGGACCGCTTCCTCATCCCGTTCGGCGTCACGCCGGCGCCCGGCGCGACTCCGCCTGCAGGTAGCTCCGCTCCGGCGGCGAAGGACATTGTGCTGCCTCCCACACCGACCTTCACTCCGACGGTCACGCCGCCCGCAACACCGACGCCGGATGTTGCCGCGCCCGGCCGCCGCGACGAACAGCGCCGGAACGACCTGGCAGCGATCGCCGTCGCGCTGCAGACGTATCACGATCGCAACGGGGCGTACCCGCTCGCGGACGGCGTCCAGAGCGTCTGCCGCTATCGCGAGCTCGACGCCGGCTGCAAGCTGCTCGATGTCGTCGGCTCGCTGCCTGCGGAACCAACCGGCGGCGCGTACTGGTACCAATCGGACGGCACGACGTATCACTTGTTCGCCGCGATGGAGGAATCCGGCGACGTGTCGCAATGCCCCCCGGCGCTGCCGCGGGACTTCGCAAGCCTCCCGAACCTGTACTGCCTGTCGGGCCCGTAAGAGGTGTGGCGTCCCCGGCAGGACTCGCCCGGACGGGTGGGCGTCGGCCCGAACCTGCGACCCGCTGCTCAGAAGCTATCTGGCGCTAAGCGCCGTGGCACCGAATGTGAGAGCATGAGCGAAACGCGTCCAGTTATCGGACCAAAACCAGCGAAGCCGCATTGGGCGTACCACCAGCAGGCCGCAACAGCCGAAATGAGCGGTTACGAGCAGTCATGCCCGAACTGGTAGACCATCGCCAGGATGTCCGCCACGGTAATCGAACCGTTGGGCGGCCCCAGGTTCCAGTTGTTCGGGCCGATGAACGTGCGATCGTAGTCAATTGAGTAGCCCGGGTTCCCCTGGTTCCTGCCGAAGTGCTGCACTACCGCAATGATATCGTCTACACGGTTCTGGCCGTCGCGTGTCGGGTTGAAGTAGTCCCACCGGTTGTAGGGATTGCGGCGGCCGCCTGTCACCTCGCTGCCGGTGGCTGTCTGTAACTCATTGACGTTTGGACAGCCGTCGCCGTCGATGTCCGCGTCGACGCTGTCACAGAGACCGTCACCGTCTAGATCCAGACACGGCGTTGGGGTCAGCGTGAGTGTCGGCGTATCTGTCGGCGTCCGCGTGCAGGTTGGCGCGCATGGCGTCAGAGTCGGCGTCCGAGTCGGCGTCGGCGTCCGCGTAACGGTCGGCGTGGGTGGAACCGGCGTATCAGTCGGCGTGTAAACCGGCGTGTAGGTCCGCGTAAACGTCGGCGTAGGTGGAACCGGCGTGTCGGTCGGCGTAGGCGTCGGACACTTCGTACTCGTCACTGTCGGCGTGAAGGTGTTCGTCGCCGTTCCTGTGGAACCTCCTGGCGTATTCGTTGGTTGAGGAGGAGGCGTCGATGTCTCATTGCAGTTGCTATTGCCCGTCGAAGTAGCTGTCCAGGTAGCCGTAGGGGAAGGTTTCTGACACAGCGTGCCCGTCGGTGTAAAAGTCACTGTAAACAATCCGCCCGGCGTTACGGTTGCCTTCGGCGGAGCCGTCGGACAGTCCACGACGCCGCTTTGGTATGCGACGTTTCGTTTCCCAGCTCCAAATGGCGTGCTGAACGCCAGGGTCAAACCTATGAAGACGATGATCGACCCGATCACTAGCCCGCCGAAGTAGCGTGGTGATAGCCCGATGGCATCCTCCCGAATGGAACCCGCCCAAGGAAGGTGTGGTTCTGCGGGATTATAGGACTCCTGCACCCTAGCCCCGAGCGTCGAAATAGGTATGGCGTCCCCGGCAGGACTCGCCCGGACGGGCGGGCGTCGGCCCGAACCTGGGACCCGCTGCTTAGAAGGCAGCCGACGCTATGCGCTGTGGCGGCGAATGTGTTAGGCCAAGCGAAACGCGTCCAGTTATCGTCTGGAACTAGCGGCCAATTCAGCCGCGAGGTTGCTTAGAGCTTGGTACTTCCACGCTTCCGCGCCTGCCACGGCGCGACGCCAATTGCGAGTGCGCCCGCCGCCGCGACGGCGATCAGCAGCTCGATGCGAAAGTCAGCGCCGTCGTGCGGTTGCGCTGCTGGATCGAGAGCGAGGCCGCCGACTGGTGATAGGGCCACGATCGTCCATGCGGGGTGGATCTCGTTGTGGCCGTGGATGGTATCGTTTACCCAGGGACCGGTGACGGTGACCCTGTCGCCTTCGTTCGGCGTCGCGACGCGCTGCTGATCGCCCGGTATGATCTCGACGTGGAGCCTGCCGTTGTGGTCGCTGTAGTTGACCGCGTTGAGGAGGTAGTACTTGTCGGGCGGGATCTCCAGGTCGAAGGTAATGTCGCCGTCGAGGGCATGCTCGATGCCGTGCACGATGCCGGTCACGGTCACACAGGGATCGTAGACGTACAGCCGCGACGAGGCATACACGCCGTCCAGGACATTCCCGCCGGCGAGGCAGCCGTTCGCGTCGAAGGTACGCTGCAGTGTGACGGGATGCACGAGGCCAATAGCGGTGAAGGCGGACTGGAGGAAGTGGTCGGCCACGAACCACACGCCACCGATGCGCTCAAGCGAAGCGACCTCCTGCAGCGTGAAGTCGACTGACGTGCCGGCCTGGATGCGCAGCGTCAGCTCGATTTCGGCAAGGTCGCCGTTTTCGGCGATCGAATCGACGCTCACGATGCTGATCTGAAGCGGGCCCGCTCCCTCACTAACGTTTTGGAGGGCCTCAGTAAGCTCCTCGAGCGAGAACTGCTGCTGGACTTCGGGCGCGAGCTGGGCGTAGACGGCGGCGTCATCGCCGGCGTTGAGGTCGGCAAGCAGTTGCAGAACCTTCGCCATCGGGCTGCCGGAGGGCGGAGGAGTCGGCGTGGGCGTATCGGCGGAGGCGCGAGGAACAGTCGCGAACGAGATCGAGGCGAGCATCACCAGTGCGGCAAAGACGAGCAGAACCAGGCTGAAGGTAGCCATCCGCCCCGATGGCGACGCGGGACGCGTCGGGAATCGCATACGCTCCCCTTTGGGCGCCAACTGTTGAGCGGGGGCAACGATTGACGGCTAACAAACCACCAGCGAACGGGCTCACTGTACGGCGCGATCGAGGCGTTGTCAACACGCGGCGATTAGGTGTGTGGCGTCCCCGGCAGGACTCGCCCGGACGGGTGGGCGTCGGCCCGAACCTGCGACCCGCTGCTCAGAAGCTATCTGGCGCTGAGCGGTGTGGCGCTGGGAGTCGGGAACCTGCCATCTTCTACGTCGGGCCGAGGCTCTGGATGAGGCCCGCGACATACTGGAGGATAAGCGCGGCGTCGATTGCGTTGATTCCACCGCTACGGTTGACGTCGCCGTTCTGCGGGCAGAGGAGCAAGTCGATCAGGCCGCCGCTGTACTGCAAGATCAGCGCCGCATCGATCGCGTCGGTCTGCTCGTTGCAGTTGACATCGCCGGGCACCCCCTGGGGCGTCGGTGTGGGAGTAGGAGTGTATGTCGGCGTGTCGGTAGGTGTGTATGTCGCGGTCGTCGGCCCTAGGCACGTGATACTGCCGTTCTCAACATGGGGTGTGATGGGCTGGAAGTCTACCGTACCCAGCGTGCCAACTGAGAGAGACAGCCTTGCCACGCCCTCGTAATTGCACAAGAAGACGATGGTGGCAAGGTTGGTTGTACCTAGCAGGCCATATGGGTAAGTGCCGCCGACAACGCGCACGGTGTGATCGTTGTACGTCGGATTGCAGACGTCTCCCTCTCGGGGGCTACACCGCAACGGCGACACCCACGGGGCTCCGTAATCGACATCGATCATCCAGTACCCTACGCCTGGAGGTAGTGTGTAGGAGACTTGGAGCGCTACTGAGGTCAGCTCACCTTCGGTAGCCGTTCCAGAGCCGATGACTATCGCCGCCTCGCGAGCCACTGTTGGCGTCGGCGTGTTAGTCGGCGTCGCTGTCGGGCAGGGTCCACTGCACGGCGTAGGCGTGCCGGCGCCGCAGGTGATTGTCAGCGTCTCGTCCGCGGCCTCGCTGTGGGACGCAAGGGTGTCATCGAGTGTATCGGTGAGCCCAGCCCCGTGGAGAATCGTGATGGTCTGTTGGGTCGTTGCCGGTGTTCGACATGCGAAGTCGAGGTGGTACAGGCTGCCCGTGTACGTACTCGGAGTGCCGCCGAGGCCAAGGGAACAGCCAGTCGTTGCTAGGCCCGGGTTCGAGAAGTCGGACGCGTTGAATACGCAGTCAGGCCAGTTGCCCGAACCGGTCAGGTGGAGTCCGGTCCCACTCGTGGTGAGACCAGAGGTGTAGCTCACGTTGGAGTCGTAGCCGACGTAGCTGCCGTTGCCGGGCAGGCTGTTCAGGTTGAACGCCAAGCTGAACGTGGCGTCGGCGGCGACGGTACAGGTGGCCGTGGGCAAGCCGCTGCTGTTGCAGCCACTGGAGCTGATTGAGAAGTCAACAGACGGGTCGGTGGCCGCCTGCGCGCTGCGGCCTCTGCTGGAGCCGGGGGCCCACATGACGAAGACGGCGAGCAAGGCTGCCAGCGCCGCCAGCGTCATGGCAGTCATCGTTGCCGTTCGACCGTTCACGTCGCCACCTCTCTCTTAGAGATGGCGGGATTGTATCACGCCCGGCGTTTTAGGCTCGCCGCATGGCTGAACGCAAATCATCCGTGATCTCTCCGAGCCGCCTTAGCCGTCCCTCAAGCTGCTGAATCATCGCCGCCTTCTGGTCGGTGTTGTGGGTAACGTTGCCGTCGTTTTCGAACTTGTCGAAATACTCCGGGGCAACCTGTCTGACTGTTCTCGTGGCCTGGCTGAACCAAGCGTTGATCTTAGGTGCGCAGTTGGTGATGAAGTACATGGGTACGAAATTGTAGTCTTCCCGGGGGTCGGCCACATTCTTCGAGAAGGCTATTGCCCGCCAGGACGTGTGGCGTGATCTCAGCTATCGCACTGTTGTAGCGCGCTCGCTCGTCCAGCCGTGCATGTAGCAAGGTGATGCGCACGAGAACGCCGCAGGCAAAGACCGCGAATGCCAAGACGAAGAGCCATTGGGAATGCCAGCCGACAATTTGAAGGGCGTCGTTTACCCCAAAGAGAGCCGTTAACGCAGCTCCGATTAGGTAGGGCCACTCGCGCAGGAACCGCCAAAGCCAGAGCATACCGCCAGCATAACCGCCGGCCTATACCGGTCGCCAAAGGGCGGCCAGGCGCCGTAGCCCCGAGCGTTGAAATAGATATGGCGCCCCCGGCAGGACTCGAACCTGCGACCCGCTGCTTAGAAGGCAGCCGCTCTGTCCGCTGAGCTACGGGGACGCGTAGGCGAACGCCGGCCCGGCGCGTCTGGTGTTCACTTTGAGATAGCGGCCGGCGCCGCGCCCGCCGCGACGGATGCTCACCAGCTCGGTGTCGGAGAGGTCGGGGTGCGTGGTGATGTGCTTCTGCGCCAGCCCGCCCAGCGGCTGCGCCGCGAGCACGGCGAGCATCGATGCGAGCAGCACGTTCGGCGTGCGCTCCAGACGGCCGCGATTGCCCAGGGCCAGCAGTGACGAGAGGCCGGCGAGCAGTCCGGCGACGGCGAGGTTCGTCCCGCACATCGGCGAGATCGCGAGGTAGCCTTCGCCGCCGCGGAGACGGCGCAGCGCTTCCTCCGCGGACTCGCGCACTTGCTCTTCGTTCAGCTCACCGTACAGGTAGAAGCCGTTGAACGTCGCGCGGCCGACGACGCGCAGGTCGTGCCCGAGCTTGTTTGCGAGGACGGCGATCGTAGCGTGCTCCAGCGCGTGGTTGCGCCGCACCGATCCGACCATGTGGCCTATCATATGCGCTCCAGCGCCAGTATATCACAGGTGTGAATAA
>JBGQHA010000134.1:0-7118 GCA_041497735.1 Dehalococcoidia bacterium
CTAAAGACCCCCAACCTACGCAGGCGGTGAACAGAACGTGACACGGCGCACCGAACGCATCAACGACCAGCTCCGCGAGGAGATCAGCGATCTCATTCGCCGCGAGCTGAAGGACCCGCGCATCGGCGGCCTGGTCACGATCACGGAGGTCGATGTCGCCCCCGACCTCAGTCACGGAAAGGTCTTCGTCAGCGTGATGGGCACCGAGGAGGAGAGGCGCTCGACGCTGAAGGCGCTCGACGCCGCCTCGCATTTCCTCCAGCGCGAGCTGCGCCGCCGGCTCACGATCCGGCGCATGCCGGAGCTCGAGTTCGTGCGGGACGACTCCCTGGAGCACGGTGCGCGCATCCTCAACCTGATCGACAAGACGCGAGAGAGCGACTCGCCCGCCTAGGCATGACCAGCGGCATCCTGAACGTCAACAAGCTCGCGGGCATGACCTCGTTCGCCGTCGTCTCGCTCGTCCGAAGGCTCACCGGCATCCGGCGCGTCGGCCACGCGGGCACGCTCGACCCGATCGCGGACGGCGTGCTGCCCATCTGCCTCGGCCAGGCCACGCGCGTCGTCGAGTACCTCATCGGCCAGCCGAAAGCCTACTACGCCACGATCCGCCTGGGCTCCGCGACGGACACCTACGACAGCGAAGGCGCCGTTACCGCGACGGGCGACCCGAGCGCGTTGACCGAGACTAAGGTCGCCTCCGCGCTGCAAAGCTTCGCCGGCGAGATAGAGCAGCTCCCGCCGATGTACAGCGCGATCAAGTACCAGGGCCAGCCGCTCTATCGATACGCCCGCGCGGGCAAGGATGCGCCGCGAACGGCCCGGAAGGTGAAGGTGTACGCGATTGACCTGCGCCGGTTCGCGCTACCAGTCATCGAGGTGGAGATGGAGGTAGGCCGCGGCACCTATGTGCGAACGCTGGCCCACGACCTGGGGGAGCGGCTCGGCTGCCACGCCCACCTCGAGGGCCTTACCCGCACGCGAACCGGTCCCTTCCGAATCGAGGAGGCCATCGGCATCGACCAGCTCCGCGCCGCGGCGGAGGCCGGAATCTGGGAAGACCTCCTCATCGCGCCCGACCGAGTGCTGGAATCCTGGGATGCCGCCCTGCTCGCCGAGGAGCATTCACGGGAGGTCTGCAAGGGGAAGCTGGTGCTGCTGGAGATGACGGCTTCGGAGCGGCCGGAGGCTGCGCCAGACTCGCCCTGCCGCGCGTATTCGGCCGCAGGCGAGTTCTTAGGGGTTCTCCACTACCGCGGAAGCGGGCTCTGGAAGCCCGAAAAGGTGTTCGCACAAGCCGAAAAACGCCCCTAATCTTGGCCTCAGATTCCTTGACTTGGGTTCAGAATGGACTATCATGACTCCAAGCGAATCTGAGACCAGTCTACGGCGGGCAGCGAGCCGCCTCGGGCTGGTTACGGTCGCCCGTTCGGGAAACCGAACATACTGAGGACTCGGCGGCGCTGGCCGCCCAAGCAGAAAGGGGACTGGACACCAATGCAAGCCTACTGCCTCAAGTGCCGCACGAAGCGTGACATGCAGAACCCCACCCAGGTCACTATGAAGAACGGCAAGTCTGCCACCAAGGGCAACTGCCCCGTTTGCAGTACCGCCATGTACCGCATCGGCAAGAGCTAGACTCACACACGTACGCACCGCATCGAGGGGTGGAAGAGCCACCCCTCGTTCGCTGTCCGCAAGACCAGGCAGCGCCGCCCGCGCACCAGCCAAGTGAGTCTTGTGATGAACAGGCCAGACGTAGAGGTTCGGGCGTCGGCCATCCAAGGGCTCGGCGTCTTTGCTGTGCGGCCGTATCTGGCCGGCGGGCGGATACGCCGCGTAAACATCATCCGCGAGATCACGCCGGAGGATCCCCTAAGGGAAGCCGTGGGTGAGCGCATCGAGCACTGCGCGTATCCCAGCGGCAAAGTCGTCCTCTGGGGCTTCCCCGACCGGCACGTGAACCATAGCTGCGATCCGAATGCGTACGCTCTCGAAGAAGGCGACGGGAGCAAGATCGTGCATATCGTGGCGCGGCGCGCCATACGGGCCGGCGAGGAGATCACGTTCGATTACAACGTGAACCTGAGCGGCGGCACCTCATGGCCGTGCCACTGCGGCGCCGAGCGCTGCCTCGCTGAGACGATCGGGGACTTCTTCAAGCTGCCCGAGGAGCGGCAACTGGAGTACCTGCCTCTGCTTGCCGAATGGTTCGTGGCCAAGCACCGCGACCGGATCGAGGCGCTGCGCCCGCCAGAGAATCCTTAGAAGGCATGCTAGCGAGGTCGCTGCGAGAGATTCTTCGCCCTCCACCCCCGCTGCCGCCTCTCTTTCCCCGCCCCGCTCGGCTCAGAATGACATGCGCAGGTAAAGAAATCTTCACTCTTGACGCCATCGTGCCCACGCCTGACACTGGAGAGGGTAAGGAAAACTTCACCACGACATGCCGGCAAACAAGCTCTTCGCAGTACTGGAAGCGCGCGGCCACAAGCAGCGCTGGCTGCTCGAACAGCTCCGGCGGCGTGGGTATACCTTCAGCGAGACGTATCTCTCACAGGTAAAGTCCGGGCAGAAGACGCCGAGTCCTCGCTTCAGGGAAGTGGTTGCCGCGACGCTGGGCCTGCCCGAGCATGAGCTCTTCGGTTCGGCACGGACGGCAGGGCGCCGCGCATCACGGGAGGTAGCGATGCCAAAGACAAAGAAGAAAGGTGCGATCAACGTCGCCATCATCGGCGTGGGCAACTGCGCCTCGTCGCTGGTGCAAGGCGTGCAGTTCTACCAGGACGCGCGCGAAGACGAGATGGTGCCCGGCCTCATGCACGTCAACCTGGGCGGCTACCACATCCGCGACATCAACTTCGTTGCCGCCTTCGACATCGATGCCAACAAGGTCGGCAAGGACCTGTCCGAGGCCGTCTTTACACCTCCCAACAACACCTTCACGTTCTCCGAGGTGCCCCGCACCGGCGTGCGCGTCGCGCGTGGCATGACGCACGACGGCGTCGGCAAGTACCTGCAGGACGTTGTGCCGAAAGCCTCCGGCCCCACCGCCGACATCGTCGGCATCCTCAAGGACACCAACACGCACGTCGTGATCAGCTACCTCCCTGTCGGTTCTGAGGAGGCGACGAAGTGGTACGTCGAGCAGGTGCTGACCGCCGGCTGCGCGTTCGTAAACTGCATCCCAGTGTTCATCGCCCGCGAGGCGTACTGGCAGCAGCGCTTCAAGGAGGCCGGCGTGCCGATCATCGGCGACGACATCAAGTCGCAGGTCGGCTCGACGATCATCCACCGGGTGCTCACGCGCCTCTTCCGCGACCGCGGCGTGCGCATCGACCACATGTACCAGCTCAACTTCGGCGGCAACACCGACTTCCTGAACATGCTCGAACGCGAGCGGCTCACATCGAAGAAGATCTCGAAGACGAACGCCGTCACCTCGCAGCTCGATTACGAGATGCCAGCGGACGACATCCACGTCGGCCCAAGCGACCACGTGCCGTGGCTGCTCGACCGCAAGTGGGCCTACATTCGCATGGAAGGCACCACGTTCGGAAACGTGCCGCTCAATCTCGAGCTGAAGCTGGAGGTTTGGGACAGCCCCAACTCCGCAGGCGTTGTCATCGATGCGGTCCGCTGCTGCAAGCTCGCGCTCGATCGCGGCCTCGCCGGCGCCCTCGAGGGACCTTCCGCCTACTTCATGAAGTCGCCGCCGAAGCAGTACACTGACGGCCAGGCGCGCGAAATGGTGGAGCGTTTCATCTCAAGGGGCTAGGTTGGGACAGCTCGTCTACCGGCTCTTTCAGCTTACGATCCTCGTCACGCGTCCCCTCCCGCTCTGGCTGGGCTATCGCATCGCCGCGGTCGTCGCGAGCATCTGCTACTTCTTTTTTGCATCGCAGCGGCGCGGCCTGAACGACAACCTGGCGCACGTGATGGGCACCAACGACAAGCGCGCCGTCGATGCCGTGGCGCGGCGCGCGTTCCGCAACTTCGGCAAGTTCGTCATCGATTTCGTCCGGTTCCCAGTTATCACCCCCGACGAAGTGCGCCAGCGGCTCGCGTTCGCGCAGTGGGCCGAGCTCGACGACGCGGTGAACTCCGGCCGGGGCGTCCTTATCGTCACGATGCACTTCGGTGCGTTCGATCTGGGCGCCGCCGCGCTCGCCACCTACAACTATCGGATCAACGCCATCGGCGAGGACTACGGCTATCCGGAGATGGACGAGCTGATCCACAGCTCGCGCGGCAAGCTGGGGTTACGCATCCTGCCGCGCGAGAAGGCCGCCCGCCAGGCGTTCCGGGCGATCAAACGCGGCGAGATGGTTGCGATCCTGATCGACGTGCCTCCGCCAGGCCAGACCGTCGTCGTCGACTTCCTCGGCGCGCCCGCCGAGGTGTCGTCGGCGCCGGCGCTGTTCGCGCTGCGCACCGGCGCGTGGGTGGTGCCGTCGCTGGTGCTGCGCGGCCCGGAGCGGGACGCGACAGTGCGGCCCGTGATGGACTTCCGCTCCGTGCGTTACGAGCCGACCGGCGACGAGGAGCGCGACGTGCGAGAGCTCACGCAGCAGATGATTCGCGCGTTCGAGCCCGTCGTGCGCGAGCACCCGGACCAGTGGTTCATCTTCCGGCCGCTCTGGAGAGATCGCGTGCGGCCCTAGCCAGCGTACTGCCAGCCGAGGATCTTCTGCGTCAGCGCCTCGCCGTCGGCCAGCACAGCGCCGTCGAGCACGCGTCCGACGACGAGCGTGTGGTCGCCGGCGGGATGGAGCAGCTCGAGCTGGCACTCCAGCCACGCGAGCGCATCGTTCAGCAGCGCGCAGCCGGTCTGCTCGCCGAGGGCATAGTCGAGGCCGGCTAGCTTGTCGTAAGTTCGCGCCGATTCTTCTTCGGAGCGGCCTTTGATCTTCGAGGCGTCGCGCGGCTGCGCGAAGTGCTGCGCGATCTCCCCAGCGCCGATGGGGAGGGTGTTCACGGAGAAGACGCCGGTCTCGCGTATGAAGCGCAGCGTCGTCGCGTCGTTCTCGATCGAGCAGCAGACGAGGCGCGGCTTGAACGAGACCTGCATCAGCCAGTCGGCCATCATGCCGTTGAGCGACCCGTCCTCGCCGCGCGACCCGACGATGTAGAGGCCGTAGGGAAACGTCTCAAGCGCTTCCGCCACGGGATCAGGCGCCGTGGGCCGGAGCGGCTCGTAGCGTGCGCGCTCAACTACATCATCGTGCGGCATGCGTGGCACCTCTGGGCGCACAGCCGTGCGCCCCTACTGCCCGTTCGATGAGGTCTTCGTTGGGCATGGCTACTCCTCGCCGAACATCCGGCGCCGGGTGGCCTCGTCCAGCTCCAGGTCGGGGCCACTGAAGTTGGCGTCGGGGATACGAGAGGCGTCCTGCGCCATGAGCGGGAGGGCGCGCGCGCGTATCGCGTCCGCCTCGGCACCCGGCGTATAGAAGAATTCGCTCAGCCAAGTGTTCACAGTCCGGCTCACACCATAATAGCGGTCGTGCTCCCGGGCGTAGACGTGTCCGGCGCGGTCCCAGTCGTCGTCCGCGAGGAGGGCGTCGCGGAGGACCCGGACATCGCGGAGGGTGAGCGAGAGGCCCTGGCCCCATGATGGATCGCTGGTGGCGGCTGCGTCGCCGATAAGGGCGATGCCACCGGCGTAGGGGTGGTCGACCCAGGCGTCGGCTCCGTCGAAGGTGGCGATGGGGCCGGCGGCCTGGGCGTTGAGGAGCACCTCGTGCGGGACGCCGGTGAGAAGGGACTCCTGAAAAAAGCGCGGCGTGTGAGCCGGTCCCTGCAAGCGCAATCCTGCGTCCTTTCGGGACACCAGATACGCGCGGACCCGGCCCTGTCCTTGCGGGTTCATGAACGACATGATTCCGGTGCCCAGGTTCATATCCATGCGGAGGGTGTGATCGTCGGCCTGGACACCGTCCAAGAGCAGCCCGGTCACGAAGAGGAAGTCTGGCTCCTTTTGGACATCGAAGCCCGCCCAGCGACGCACGACGGACCCTCGCCCGTCAGCGCCGACCGCCAGCCGGCATTCAACGTCCTTCGTGCTACCGTCCTGTTCATAGATGACCCGGGCCGGGTTTCCCGGCACGACAGACCGGACGACCGCGTTGCGGCACACTTCCGCGCCAGCATCGGCCGCCCCTTGCAGGAGCGCTTCCTGCATGTCGGGGTGGAAGAACGTGAGCATCGGGCAGTGCTGAGGTGTCGTGTCCACCAGGTCGCGATGGAACGCGCGCTGATTGCTGAAGTAGAAGTCCCACCACTGCAGCTCGTGGCCGGCGGAGAGGAGCACCTCATAAAGGCCGAGCTCTCTCGCCTCCGCAGCTCCCCAGGGCGACATCCCTTCGCCTCGGACGCGGTCCTTGAACTTCGTTTCGCGCTCGAGGACGAGAACGCGCGCGCCGTTGCGGGCCAAGGCCGTCGCGAGCGCGGCGCCGCCGAGCCCGCCGCCGACGGTGACGATGTCGTACGTCATGGGCATGATCGACTCGTCCTCAGTCTAAACAACGTAGGGGCGGTTCGCGAACCGCCCCTACCGATGTCAACACTCGCGAGTCAGGCTTCAGTCTGACAGCGACAGACAGGCTAAAGCCTGTCCCACCAAGTGCCGGCAACCAGCGACCAGCAAGCAAACGACAGATCCTTCGGCCTGCGCCCAGCCGACGCCTGCGGCGTCGAGGGCGGGTCGAGACCCGCCCCTACAGCAGCTCGCCGGTGGCGGACCAGGTGCGGCCTTCGGCCTGATACGCGGCGATGACGTTGCGCGCGATAGTCTGCTGGTGCACCTCGTCCGCGCCGTCGACGAGGCGAGCGGAACGGGCGTGCTTCAGCATGTCGGCGAGCGGTGTGTCCATCGAGTAGCCGAGCGCGCCGTGCACCTGGATCGCGCGGTCGACGATACGCCACAGCGTGTTCGCGACGTGGTGCTTCGCATACGAGACCTCCTGCCGGAACGGCAGCTTGTTCTCGATCTTGTACGCCGCGTGCAGCACCATCAGCTTGCCCGTATACAGCTCCATCGCCGAGTCGGCGATCATCCACTGGATCGCCTGCTTGTCGGCGAGCAACGAGCCGTGCGTGTAGCGCTTGAGCGCGCGGTC
>JBGQHA010000135.1:0-7028 GCA_041497735.1 Dehalococcoidia bacterium
CCGATGCAGCCGCCGCGTTTGGCGGCGCGCCAGAGCGCGCGCTGCACTTCGTCCTCGGGCTCGGTGTCGGACGTGCCTTCGCCGGACTGGCCGAAGCCGCCGAGTTGGCGTCGGAGCTGGAACATGCTCATGCGCTCGGATTCGGGCGTGTCCTTGAACCGGCGATAGACGTTGACCTTGCCGGGCTGGTGGTTCGGGCCGGTCATCGGCGAGTAGTAGTAGCCGAGCGAGTAGCTGAAGAACTGCGTGCCTTCGACGCCCTTCGCGATCGCTTCTTCGTCGCTGTCGCAGCACATGAGCGACGACAGCACGGCGAGCGCGGGGTTGATCGCCTTGCCGATCGGCATGCACTCCTCGCGCACGAGCTGGTAGTACTGCTGGACGCGTTCGTGCGCTTCGTCCGGCGTCTCGAACGCGAAGCCGAGCGAGCCCATGCCGAGGCGCGCGGCGACCATCGTCGTCTCGCGCCTCGACGACGCGACCCAGAGCGGTGGGTGCGGCTTCTGCAGCGGCTTGGGGATGACGTTGCGCGCCGGCATGCCGAAGTAGGCGCCTTCGTAGCCGGGGTAGGGCGTTTCGGTCATCATGCGCACGCACTGGCGCGTGGCTTCCTCCCACATGAGCTTCTTCTCTTCTCGCGCGACGCCGAAGCCGCCCAGCTCCATCTCGGACGCCGACTCGCCGGTGCCGAACTCGACGCGGCCGTCGGACACGAGATCGAGCGTGGCGATGCGCTCTGCGACGCGCGCGGGGTGGTTGTAGCGCGGCGGCATGAGGCAGATGCCGTGGCCGAGGCGGATGTTCTTGGTGCGCTGGCTGGCGGCGGCGAGGAAGACCTCGGGCGCGGTGGAGTGCGCGTACTCTTCGAGGAAGTGGTGCTCGACCTCGAAGACATAGTCGAAGCCGAGCTTATCGGCGAGTTCGATCTGGTCGAGCGCGTTCTTGAAGAGCCGGTGCTCGTCCTCCGGGTCCCACTGATCTTTGTCGTAGGGGCGGGGGAGCTGGTGTTCGTAGAAGAGGCCGAACTTCATGGCGATGCTCCTTTGGCGCGCGGCCATTGTAGGCCAACCTTGACGCGAACGGCAAGGTTAGACCGGCCGCTCACACATTCGTAGGGGCGGGCCTGCGTGTCGGTCCGCCTGCGCCGTAAGCGCGGACCTGTGTCTGGCCCCATCATCCCGCTAAAGGATGTTCTCGGTCGTGCGTCCAATTCAGCGGATTGTTGACGACGTATTCGCGGATGTGCCGCAACTCTTCCTCATCGCGGACAATGTGGTCGTAGTAGTTGCGTTGCCAGAGCCGCCCAACGAACGGTCTCCAGCCGCAGTCGTCAGTGCCGTGAATGTAGGCGTTCGTCGTCATGGTCTTGAACCATTGCACGATGCGTGGCAGGGCAGGGCGGACACGTGGGTCCGCCCCTACGATGTCATCCTGAACCACTTCGGGGCGGACACGTGGGTCCGCCGCTACGGTGTCATGGTCAATGACAATGACGCCATGAAGGTGGTTGGGCATGACAACGAAGGCGTCGGCGTTGCAGGATGGGAACTTCGCCGGGAGCTTGCGCCACCACGTCTCGATCATGCGTCCGGCATCGTTGGATATCATCTCGTCTCCAACAATCTCTCCGAACAAGCACTCGCGCCCCTGAGTGCATATCGTGACGAAGTAGGCGCCGGGTTGTATGTAATCGTAACCCGGCAAACGAATCGAGCGGCGATGGTAGATGTCAGGGTCGTGGCGCATTGGAAGCGCGATACTGCGCGTCACCCTAACGCCGCGTCTGCGCCGCCCAGTCTGTAGGGGCGGACCCATGTGTCCGCCCGCTCAGTCCGCGGGTTCCTCTCTGCAAACTCAACTGGAGCAGCCCCACCGCCGCCTGGCTCTTCGATCCAGCAGCTCGATCTGATCGAGGGCGTTCTTGAAGAGCCGGTGCTCGTCGTCTGGCTCCCACTGGTCTTTGTCGTAGGGGCGGGGGAGCTGGTGTTCGTAGAACAGTCCGAATTTCATGGAAGTCCTCGGATCTAGCGGCGCGTAAGGGTGAGGTTATTCTACCTATCGAAGGGCTAGGCGGTCGAGCGCGCATGACTAAGCTTGCAGTGAGCGTGAAGGATCAGCGAGCGAAAGGGTTGTCTGTCTTGGGGAAGAAGCCCGCGAGAGCTGGCAGCATGTCCCATCTAGCACAATTGTACATTTGCTGCAGGAGAGACGAGCCCGGCCAGAGCGACATGAGCGGGGTCCCGTAAGCTGGCCCTGGTTCGCCCAACGCCACTTCAAAAGCGTATTGTGGTTCGAACCGTATTTTGCCGTCTGTGCCAGCTGGGATCCTAGCAAATGGGTCGCCATGACTGAACGGGCCGTTGCGCCCCCAGATTGCCACGCCCTCATCGCCCGAGAGAGGATGGTCGGACATAACACCGGTCGACCAAACGACGGAAGCTATGATGGGGATAGCGCGATGCTTGTCGGCATTGGAAATATCGCGCATCACAGCCAAGTGAAAGCGCCCAGCAAGGTCGAGTCCGTGATATGGCTGAAGCGTCTCGATGTACGTTCTAGCCGGGATCGGGGATGCCTAAGCTGGGTCGACCTGGATAGAACGAACTAGCCTTGTCGAAAATCGGGAACTGGGTGCAGTAGTCAGGCACCAGCGGGGGCGTGACGATGGACCGCGCCAAAGCCCACATGACATGGTCGAAGGCGCAGCGCAGGTTGTGAACGAAATCTCCGACGATGATCCCGATCTCGGGCGGCGGCTCTCGGTGGACTTCGGCATATGAAGATGTATTGGGGGCCCTTCGGATCGAACTCTCGTCTAACGCCGTAGGGCTTAAGTGCGACAAAATCCCTGATTGCATCTTTGAGCGAATCCAGGTGCTCATTCGCCCGGCCGACCTTGAGCAATGCGCCGTCGAGTGGATGCGTCATGAGGCAGAATCAGGCCGTTATAAGAAAAGCAATGCACCAAAGGGAACACGAAGTCCCCGTGGTCATGCTACCACGTCCGCTACCTTCCCCCCGTCACGCCGGCGGAGCGCACGAGGAGATCTTCGAGGTGCATCTGCCATTCGAGCGCGGCGCGGCGCTTCTCCGGCGAGCCGGCCAGCTCTTCGTAGATCGCCTGGCCCCACTTCAGGTGCTCTTCTTCCTCGAGCAGGATGTGCCGGAGGATGCGCACCGTCGGCGCGTCGCAGACCTGGTCGGTGACGAGCAGGTGATGTCGATAGTAGACGCACAGGTGCGTCTTGAGCACGCGGTAGAGGCCGACGAGGCGCAGCAGCTCATCGTCCTCGAGCTGCATCGCTTCGCAGAACTTGAGGAACTCCTCGTTGGGTGGCTCGGCCAGGCGCGACGAGCGGAGCGTGGGCGGGTCCTGCATCTCGGCGCCTTCCATCACGCGCAGCTCCGGCAGGCGCTGGCCCAGCCAGAACGAGTGGATCGAGTCCTGGTAGCAGTGCTCGCCGAGCGCGAACTTCACCTTGATCGTCGAGCAAGACGACGTCCAGGCGCCCTCCGCGGTCATGCAGACGTTCTCGGCGAAGCGGTAGTGGATCAGCCGTCGCGCGTTCTCGTCGACGGAGAAGGCGCCGCCGACCTTGCGCGGGTCGATCGCGAGCTCAGGCATGAGCGTTTGTTGAGGGCTCGGCCGACGCCTGCGGCGTCGAGGGCGCACGGCTGTGCGCCCCTACAGGTCCGACGGCGGAGATCGCGGCGGCGGTGCGCTGGCGGCGCATGAGCTTGATCCCGTGCTGTCGCTTGGCGAACGCGCGCGCACGCTCCTTCGCGATCTCGAGCTGGGCGGGATCGGGCACGTAGCTCGGGTCTTCGTCGATGCAGTCGACGGGGCAGACCTTGGCGCAGATGTCGCAGCCGATGCACCAGGCGGGATCGATGACGTGGGTGCGGTGGCCCGTCGAGAAGTAGTTGATCGCCTCGGTGGGGCAAGCGCGGCGGCAGAGGCTGCAGTTGATGCAGCGCTGCAGATCGATGTGGAGGACGGTGGGTTGCACGCCCCTCACCCGCCGACGCCTGCGGCGTCGAGGGCGCGCAGATGCGCGCCCCTACGGAAGACGCGGCTGGAGGACGAGCTGCGCATTCGGCGTTAGTTATACCCGCCGGCTTGGCCGCCGAGGGCGGCGGTGGCGCGCTGCATCTCTTCCGCGAAGAACTCCTTGAGCTCGTGCGTCTGCTGCTCGCCGAGGCGCACGCGGGCGTACTCGAACATGGCGTGGGCGCGCAGTGCGCGGCTCTCGGCTTCGGGGTTCTCGAGCGCGAGCTCACGGACGAAGTAGTCGCCGATCATGGCGTGCGTTACTTCGTCGGCCCAGTTGTAGTCGTAGCAGCGGGCGAGAAGCGGATCGTCGATGCGCTCGCCGAGCTTGCTGGTCTCTTCGAACAGCCGCAGCGCGCCGCCTTCGAGCGAGACGTTGATGGCGGAGAGCGTGACGATGGGATCGCTCATGATGCCCGGCGGCGGACCGCCGGCGCCGTTGCCGGTAACAGAAGGCGGTGGCGCGCCGCCGGCGAGCGTGTCCGGGTACTCGCCGATCTCACAGCCGTACGACTCGAGGACGCCCGTGGCGAGCTGCGCGTGCCGCACTTCGTCCCAGGTCTGGCGCGCGATGGCCATGATCAGGCTCCAGGGCACGTCCCAGTCCTGCCACTCGCAGACCTTGCGGCTGAACGCGTCGACGCCGGCGTACTCGGCGCTGGCGATCGCGGACACGAGCGCCTTGCGGAACTCCATGTTCTCGGGCGCGGTCTGCACCATCTCGCGGAGCTGGAGGAGATCGTAGTTATCGGCGTCACCGATCTTGGACGCGAGCTCGGCGCGGCCGGCCCCGTCGAGGAGGAGGGCGGGTCGATAGGGAGGGTCTCGGCGGGACGGGGTTTCCTTGATGTGGTCGGCGAGCTTGGACATGGACCGGCTCCTTTCGCCTAGTGACGATGCGAGTATAGGGCAACCTTACCGTGCGCGTCAAAGTTAGAAGAGGGTCAAGGGCCAGGGGCCGAGGGCCAAGGACAAGGCGTAGTTGAAGCCGTTGTTGACACGCTCCGCGTGTAGAGAATAGAGTGGCTAAGCACACACGTTCGGTTCGGCCCCTCACCCCCAACCCTCTCCCATAGGGAGAGGGGAGCGCGATACGATGACGACTTCTTTAGGCATCCTCGAGTCCTTCCATCCTGCGGTGCGGGCCTGGTTCGAGCGCAAGTTCGCGGCGCCGACGGAGGCGCAGGCACAAGGCTGGCCCGAGATCATCGCAGGGCGTGACACACTTATCTCCGCGCCGACCGGCTCCGGCAAGACGCTTGCGGCGTTCCTGGTGGCGATCGACCGGCTCATGCGGCGCGCGCAGGAGTCCGCCTCAGGCGGACTCGAGGACGCGGTCGAGGTGTTGTACGTCTCGCCGCTGAAGGCGCTAAGCAACGACATCCAGCGCAACCTAGAGCAGCCGCTCGCGGAGATCGGCGAATGCGCGCTGGAGCTGGGCTATCCATCGCCAGCGATCCGCACGGCGTTGCGCACGGGCGACACGACATCGAGCGAACGGCAGCAGATCGTGCGCAAGCCGCCGCACATCCTGATCACGACGCCGGAGTCGCTGTACATGATGCTAACGGCGGAGCGCAGCCGCGAGATCCTGCGCACCGTGAAGACCGTCATCGTGGATGAGATCCACGCGCTGCTGCGCGACAAGCGGGGCAGCCACCTCTCGCTGACGCTGGCGCGGCTCGATCACGTCGCGGCGCAACGCCCATCGCGCATCGGCCTGTCGGCGACGGTGAAACCGATCGAGGAGGCGGCGGCGTTTCTGGTGGGAGCGCCTCGGATGAAGCGTGAGGACGAAGCGTCTTCCTTCCCACCCACCCGCCCAGAAGAGCTTGATGAGATTGGGGGGACACCCCCCAAACCCCCCGGAAGAGGGGCGCAGCCCCTCTTCACTCCCCAGTCCGTTGATTGCGTGATCGTTGACTCCGGGCATCAGCGCGACCTGGATCTGGCGATTGAGACGCCGCCGACGGAGCTGGAGGCGGTGTGCTCCGGACAGCAGTGGGGCGATATCTACGACCGCCTGGCGGCGCTCATCCGCGAACACCGCACGACGCTGGTCTTCGTGAACACACGGCGGCTGTCGGAGCGGGTGGCGCACCAGCTCTCGGAGCGGCTGGGCGAGGAACATGTCGCAGCGCACCACGGGAGCCTGTCGAAAGACCGGCGGCTTGCGCTCGAACGCAGGCTGAAGGCGGGCGAGATGAAGGCGCTCGTCGCGACGGCGTCGCTGGAGCTGGGCATCGACATCGGCACGGTCGATCTCGTGTGCCAGCTCGAATCGCCGCGGAGCGTGACGACGTTCCTGCAGCGCGTCGGGCGGTCGGGACACGCGCTCGGCCTGACGCCGAAGGGGCGGCTGTTCCCGACAACGCGCGACGAGCTCGTCGAGTGCGCGGCGCTGGTGCGCGCGGTGCGCAACGGACGGCTCGATCGGCTCTACCCGCCGGTGGCGCCGCTCGACATTCTGGCGCAGCAGATCGTGGCGGAGTGCGCGTGCGAGGCGTGGAGCGAAGACGACCTGTTCGACCTCGCGCGGAAGGCGTGGCCGTACCGATCGCTGACGCGCGAGGCGTTCGACGAGGTGCTGGAGCTGGTGAGCGAAGGCATCCCTGTCGCCAGCGGACGTGTGGCGGCGTACGTGCACCGCGACCGGATCAACGGCGTCCTGCGCGGGCGGCGCGGCGCGCGCATGGCGGCGATCGAGAGTGGCGGGGCGATACCGGAGGTGGCGGACTACCGCGTCGTCGCGGAGCCGGACGGCATCTTCGTCGGCACGCTGAACGAAGACTTCGCCATCGAGAGCATGGCCGGCGACATCTTCTTGCTTGGCACGACATCGTGGCGCATCCGGCGCATCGAACCGGGGACGGTGCGCGTGGACGACGCGCACGGCGCGCCGCCGACGATCCCGTTCTGGCTCGGGGAAGCGCCCGGGCGCACGATCGAGCTGTCGGAGGAGGTCTCCGACCTGCGC
>JBGQHA010000136.1:0-6982 GCA_041497735.1 Dehalococcoidia bacterium
GGCGAGCTGTTCCGGGAGGCCTTGCGGCAGAACGCGCCCTGCATCATCCTGGTGCACAATCACCCTTCCGGCGACCCCGCCCCATCTTCGGAGGACATTGCGATGACGAAACAGGCGATCGCCGCGGGCGAGCTGCTCGATATCGACGTGCTGGACCACGTGATCATCGCGCACGGTCGGTTCGCGAGCCTGAAGTCGATGAAGGTGGCATTCGCATGATCCGCCTGGTCGCGCTCGACCTCGACGGCACGCTGCTGGGACCGGACTGGAAGGTTGGCGAGGCCGACAAGGAAGCGATCGCGGCGGCCCTCGAGCGCGGCGTGCACATCGTCATCGATACGACGCGCTGGTACGAGATCGCGCTGCGCACGGCGCGGCGCCTGGGGCTGACCGCGCCGATGGTCTGCCACAACGGAGCGCACATCAAGTCGCCGGAGAGCGGCGATGAGCTGCTGCACCGGCCGATCGCGACGGAGGTGGCGCGCGAGATCGCAGCGTTCTGCGACGAACGCCAATGGGAGACGTACACGACGATCGCGGGCGTGACCTACATGCGCACGCGCTGGCAGGCGCAGATCGACCCGGCGCGGCTACCGCAGGACATGCGCGTCGCGGCGACCCACGCCGAGCACGTGACCGGGCCGGCGACGGGCATCATGGCGTTCGGGGAGGACGCGATCCGTGATGTGCCGGAAGCGTTCGCAGCGCGATATGAAGGAGCGCTGGCGTTCCCCCTGGGCTGGAGCGAGTCGCAGCAGCCGTACGTGACGGTGACCGTGGCGGGCGTCGACAAGGGCACGGGGCTGCGCGCGGTGTGCGAGCACCTCGGCGTGCCGCTGGAGGAAGCGATGGCGATGGGCGACGCGCAGCCCGACGTGGCGATGTTCGAGGTGGCGGGCATCGGCGTCGCGATGGGCAACGCGATCGATGACGTGAAGGCGCAGGCAGACGCCGTGGCGCCCTCGAACACTGAGGGCGGCGTGGCTTGGGCGATCCGGCGCTACGTGCTCGAGGAGAGCTAACCGCGCACGAAGCCGGCGACGCGCTCCATACGCTCCAGCTTCACCGTCGACGTATCGAAGAGGTCAGCGAAAGCAGCGCGCATCTCGCCCATGTGCGCCGTGCCGGCGTGGGCTTTGAACGCGTCATCATCGGCGTAGGACTCCCAGAACACAAGCTCCGACGGATCGTCCTGCGGCCGGTGGAAGGCGTAGACGAGCGCGCCCGGCTCGTTCGCCTGGACGGACTCGGCCATAGCAGTCATCTTGGCGAGCGCTTCGTCCTCCTTGCCGGGCTTCATCTTGGCGCGAAAGATGACGTTGACCATGTGCGCTTTCCTCCCTCACCCTAGCCCCTCTCCCGTGAGCGAGAAGGGGAAACTGATTCGTCAGAGACGGCGCGAAGTATAGCAGAACCGCCGTCGCGGCGAGGCGTAAGCAGGCCGGCACGCCCGTGTGCTACACTCCGCCACCACAGTCGTAAGGAGGCGTTATGCCCGAGGAACGTGTCGGCATCGTACGAGACTACTTCGCGAAGATTGGCGTGGCGGGAATCGATCTGGAGCAACCGCTGCGCGCCGGGGAGCGGATCCACATCAAGGGCCACACGACGGACTTGGAGCAAACCGTCGACTCGATCCAGATCGAGCACGCGGAGGTGCAGGAAGCGAAGCGCGGCGACGCGATCGGGATCAAGGTCAAGGAGCGCTGTCGCGGCGGCGATGTGGTGTATCGGGTGACCGGCGACTAGGGCAGGCTAAGGGGCGGAGTAGCGGCGACGGCGGTCATCGCCGGCAAAGGAGCGGCGTAACGGCGCGCCGACGAAGGTGTTGAGCAACCAGCTCGCGACGATGATGATCAGCGCCGCCCAAAACGCCGCGAAAAAGCCGTGGATGTGCACCGACAGATCGAACGCGCCCGCGATGGCGACGGTGAGGCCGAGCATCGCGGCGTTCACCACCAGCGCGAACAGACCAAGCGTGACGAGTGTGAGCGGGCAGCCGAGCAGCTGCGCGACCGGCGTGATGACGGCGTTCACAACGCCGAAGATGGCCGCGGTCGCCAGGAGCGACGGCCAGCCATCGATATCGAACCCGCTTACCCACTCGGACGCGAGCCAGAGCGCGACGGCGTTTACGCCGAGGCGGATCGCAAGGGAGAGGAGACGGGGATCGTGGCGGCCGCTGCGCCTCACCGGCGCTCGGAGGCTTCGTCTCGAGCGCGGCGGCGCCGCGCGATGCGGCCCACCATGCGCCAGACGCGGTTCTGGCGGTTGCTCACCGTGGCTGCGCGCTCGATCTCGTCCGAGGTGATCTGATCGAGGATCTGTTCGGGGTGCTGGCCGCGGCGCGCTCTGCGCGCGACCGCCACGCCCGCCAGGACGACAAGCGCGCCGGACGCGACGGCGGCCGGCCCGGCGAAGTTGCGGTAGCGCTTGGCGAGCTCGGGGAACTTCTCGACGGCGCGGAGCGCGAGGCTAAGCGCCTGCGCCGTTGCGCTGTCAGGCGTCTCGCCGCCAAAGTACTCGAGCGGAAGATCCGGTTCAGGATCAGGCATGGCGTGATCGGTAATAGGAGGACGTTCTGCGGCGCGGGTCATAGTCGGGGGCCTCCAAGACATTCCTTCATTTTTGAGGGAGCACTACTAGAATACCAGGAATGTGCGGCGCTGGATAGTCAGCGGCGTGGCGAATTGTTACGTCTGGGCTAATTCGGCCGGTTTATGTTCAGTCCGCGCGCAGCTGGCGCGCCAAGTTCGCCGTCTCGATGGCGGTGAGGACGGCATCGAAGCCTTTGTTGCCTTTCGCGCCGCCGGCGCGCGCGAGCGCCTGCTCCTTCGTGTTCGGCGTGATCACGCCGAAGGCCGTCGGGATGCCGGTGTCGCGCCCGACATCCGCGATGCCGCGCGCGGCTTCGGCCGCGACGTAGTCGAAGTGCGGCGTCTCGCCGCGAATGACCGCGCCGAGGCAGACGACGGCGTCGTAGCGGCGGCTCTCGGCGAGCTTGCGCGCAGCGAAGGGCAGCTCGAACGCGCCGGGGACCCAGGCGATGTCGACATCGTCTTCTCGCACGCCATGCTGCGCGAGCGCCTCGCGCGCGCCGGCGAGCATCTTCGACGTGATGTCCTCGTTGAAGCGCGAGACGACAACGGCGATGCGCAGTCCGGTGCCGTTGGGCTCGCCGCGCAAGGTGCGGCCCACGCTAGAAGCTTCCTTCGCGCGGGAGCTCGATCTCGTGGCCGAGCTTGGTGCGCTTGGTCTCCAGGTAGCGGATGTTGTGCTGGTTGGGCTTCGCCTGGATCGGCACGCGCTCGACGAGGTGGAGGCCGTAGCCTTCAAGGCCGGCGCGCTTGGCAGGGTTGTTCGTGAGCAGGCGGATGTCGTGCAGTCCAAGATCGATCAGGATCTGCATGCCGATGCCGTAGTCGCGGCGGTCGGCGGGAAAGCCGAGCGCCTCGTTCGCCTCCACGGTGTCCATACCCTGGTCCTGCAGGGCGTACGCGCGCAGCTTGTTGTGAAAGCCGATGCCGCGACCTTCCTGTCGCATGTAGACGACGACGCCGCGGCCCTCTTTGGCGATCATCTGCATCGCGGCGTGGAGCTGCTCGCCGCACTCGCAGCGCTGGCTGCCGAAGACATCGCCGGTGAGACACTGGCTGTGCACGCGCACGAGCACCGGCTCGCCGTTGTCGATCTCGCCCATGACGAGCGCCACGTGCTCGTCGGCGTCGATCGGGCTCTTGTAGGCGATGGCGCGCCACTCGCCGAACTCCGTCGGCAGGACCGTCTCGGTGACGCGCTGGACCAGCTTTTCCTTCTGCTTTCGATAGGCGATGAGCTGATCGACGCTGATGATCTTGAGCTTGTGGCGCGAAGCGAAGCGACGGAGGTCCGGCAGGCGCGCCATGGTGCCATCCGCCTTCATCATCTCGCAGCAGAGGCCGGCGGGATACAGCCCGGCGAGCTTGCAGAGATCGACGACGGCCTCCGTCTGGCCAGCGCGGACGAGCACGCCGCCGTCGCGGGCGCGGAGCGGGAACATGTGGCCGGGCATCGCGAGGTCTTCGGGCCGCGTCTTCGGGTCGATCAGCACCTGCACGGTGCGCGCGCGATCGGCGGCAGAGATGCCGGTGCTGACGCCGGCGCGCGCCTCGACGGTGACGGTGAAGGGCGTGCCGAAGTGGTCATCGTTGCGGCCGACCATCATCGGGATGCCGAGGCGGTCGGTGCGCTCAGCCGTCATCGGCAGGCAGATCAGGCCGCGCGCATGGGTGGCCATGAAGTTGATCGCGTCGGCCGTGGCGAACTCGGCCGGGATGGTGAGGTCGCCTTCGTTCTCGCGTTCTTCGTCATCGATGATGATGACGAAGCGGCCCCGGCGGTAGTCCTCGATCGCTTCTTCGACGGTCGAGAGCCCTTTGGGTTGCTTCTTGCCGTCCAGCTGTGTCATGGTGCCGCCCTTTCGTTGGTCTGGCTCCTACTTGGATGCCAGCCGCTCCTCCAAGAGCTGCCCGACGTAGCGGGCGATGATATCGGACTCTAAGTTTACCCGATCCCCCGCCGCCCTGCGGAGCAGGTTCGTGTGCTCTTGGGTGAACTCGACGAGCGAGACGGCGAACGTATCGGCGGTCTTGTCGATCACGGTGAGGCTGACGCCGTCGATGGTGATGGGGCCCTTGACGACGGTGTAGCGGAGGATCTCGGCGGGGGCGCGGTAGCGGGCGATGACGGCGTCCGCTTCCGGTGTGAAGGAGTCGACGGTGCCGGTGGCCTCGACGACGCCGCGGACAAGGTGGCCGCCGAGGCGCTGCGCGAGCGTCATCGCGCGCTCGAGGTTGACGACGTCGCCGGTCCGGAGCTCGCCGAGGTTGGTGCGTCGATAGGTCTCCGGCATCACGCTGGCGCAGAAGCCGTCCTCTTCGAGATAGCTGCAGGTCAGATCGCAGCCGTTGACGGCGATGCTATCGCCGAGGTTGGTGCCCCAGAGCACCTTCTTGCAATTGATGATGAGCCGGCCCTCGCGCACCTCGCGGACAGCGCCTAGCTCTTCGATGATGCCGGTGAACATGCTACTCCTCGGGCCCCATCAGATGCAGCAGTGCGTCGCCGAAGGTGGCGCGCCAGCACAGATAGTCGTGCCCACCGTAGAACTCGCTGTAGTGCACCTCGTATCCTTGCCCTCGCAGCACATCCCGCATGCGGCGGTTGGAGACTACCTGGTCAGGGTCCCGCCCGGGCCTGGGTGCAGCCTCCAGCAGGCCTACTTCTACGTAGAACCGCAGCGGAAGGGCTCCAGATAGAGCGAACTGATCGATCAGCCATTCCCACTCGATAGACGGGGCATCGATCCTAGCAGGCGGCGCCGCGCCGCGACCCCACCAGTAGGAGCCTGACTGGGAGAGAACGTTTCCAAAAACGTCAGGATGGCGCCTGGCGGAAAACGAGGCGGCCAGCGCGCCCAAACTAGATCCCGCGATGACGGTCCGCGCGGGGTCTACGGTGACGGTGTAGCGCTCTCTTAGCCAGGGCAGGAACTCTTGCACCAGCATATCTGCGAACGGCCCATCGCACGCTAACTCATTGTTGCGTGTTCCCTCTGGGTTTGTGACCATGACGGCAATCGTCGGTTGGATAAGCCGTTTGGCCAACAGATTGTCAAGGATGGTTGGTACCGGGACCAGATACACGTAAGCCCAGCCATCAAACACGACGAGCAAATCGCATGGCGGATCGTCCTGGACGTAGCCCGGCGGTGTGTACACCCAAACGACACGCGCGTTGCCCAGCAGCTCGCTATCGAACCTGTGCGGCGTCAGCTCGCCCTTCGGTTCGCCCTGGCGCTCTTCGGCCCAGCGCTCGGGCGGCGCGTTTGGAAGCGCCAGCACGGACTGGATGTGACCCGGCGGCTGGCCAAAGGTTCGTGGGTTGAGCGGGTCCGGCTGCCAGCCGCTCAGCTCGTACAATCGGGAGATCATCTCTGTGGCATCCTCGCCCTCCACCAGTGGAGCGTTGGGAAACATTTCGTAAGCAGAGCGAAGGGTATTCCGTACACAGTGCGTCTTATACCAGACGTGCGTCCCTGGCAGCGATGCCAACGCGAGGCACAATGGGCCTTGGCCCGAAAGCCACGCCAAGAGCAACACGTTCTCAGTCGTCTCGCCGCCGCGCCAAAGGAACGTGACGAGCGAGTGATCGGCGTCGTCCGGCTCGATAAGCGGCGCTCCGCTCCCTGCGATGTCAGCCCAAAGCATCTCGACAGCGCCCGCGTCTCCGGCCCTGACGCAGTCTGCAAGGGCCGCGATGCGTGGACTTCGAACTTCGCTAGCCGCGGTCATTTCAGTCAGCGATCAGGCGCACCTCGCGGACGGCGCCTAGCTCTTCGATGATGCCGGTAAACATGGTGTGCGACTCATTCTAGCCACAGATACAAGTACAAGGGCGGTCTTGCGGCATGTGCCCGGACAGATCCTTCGGCCTCCACCCCGCCGTTCTTCTACCCCGCTCGCCTCAGGATGACAAGATTCGGTACCTAGCTCCTCGATGATGCCGGTGAACATGACGCCCCTATTGTAGCCGCTTCGCCCCACTCCTCGACACGGGCCGGCGAGAACTACTCCTCTCGGACAGCGCCGCCCGCAGGAAGGCCTCGATCCGTTCGCGCGCGCGAGACGGTGTGATGTGTGTGAGGCCCGCGTCGTGGTAGCCCGTCAGCCAATGCTCGTAAGACAGGAGAGCGCGCAGGCCGCGAAAGAGATCGAAGAACCAAGTATCCGAGAGCCGTTTGGCGGCGTTCGCTTGGTAGGCCTCCCGGAAGGCGTCCGCAGCGTCGAGGTCGAGGATAAGGGCAAGGTCGATGCGGCACTGCGAAATGTCCGCGCGCGGGTCGCCCACCTCGGCGTGGGTCCAGTCGATCACGCCGGTCAGCCGTCCGAAGCGCCAGACGGTGTTGCCGGGCCAGTAATCGTCGTGGACGAAGGTCGCTTCA
>JBGQHA010000137.1:0-6954 GCA_041497735.1 Dehalococcoidia bacterium
AGGTCGTCGCGGCGGCGCTGGCGGCGGGGAAGACGCCGCAGCAGATCGCGGCGGACTATACGCAGTCCTTCTTGCGCGATGAGGCCGCGCTGCGCATCCAGCCCGCGCACGTCTTCCCGAAGGCGAGCGAGCACGTCGAGCACATGATCGCCATGACGCAGCGCCTGCTGCAGCAGGGCTGCGCGTACGAGGTAGAGGGCAACGTCTACTTCAGCGTCGAACGCTTCCCGTCATACGGCGCGCTCTCCGGCAACACCGGCGAGTCGCTGCTGGAGGGCGTGCGCGCAGCCGTCGATCCGCACAAGCGCGACCCGCGCGACTTCGCGCTCTGGAAGGCCGCGGAGGCCGGACGCACGATGAAGTGGCCGAGTCCCTGGGGAGACGGCTTCCCCGGCTGGCACATCGAGTGCTCCGCGATGTCCACGCATCACCTCGGCGAGCAGTTCGACATCCATACCGGCGGCGTCGACAACATCTTCCCGCACCATGAGGACGAGCGCGCGCAGAGCGAAGGTGCGCTCGGCCATTCCGTCGTGCGCACGTGGGTACACGGCCAGCACCTGCTCGTCGATGGCCTGAAGATGGCCAAGTCGACCGGCAACGTCTACACGCTGCCCGATCTGCAGTCGCGCGGCTTCGAGCCGCTCGCGTTCCGTTATCTCTGCGCGACTGCTCACTACCGGCACCGGCTCAACTTCACATTCGCCTCGCTGCGCGCAGCGGCGATCGGGCTGCACCGGCTGCGACAGGAGGTGTTCATCGCCGCGCAGGCAGCGAGCGGCAACGGCGCGTCCGGCGATCGCTGGGAGCAGGCCTTCCGTGACGCGCTGCACGACAACGTGCACCTGCCGCGCGCGCTCGCCGTTGCCTGGCGGCTCGTCCGCTCCGACGCGCCCGCGGACGTGAAGACGCGCCTGCTTTCCCAGTTCGACCGCGTTCTGGGCCTCGATCTGCTGGCGCAGCCCGCGGAGGTGCCGGACGCCGTCCGAGCCCTGGTCGACGAGCGCGAGGAGCTGCGCAAGCGGGGCGATTTCGGCGCCGCCGACAAGCTGCGCTACCGGATCGCGGCGGCCGGCTTCCACGTGCGCGACACTCGCACGGGCCCGCTCGCCGTGCCGCTGTTCGAGCCGCCACCGGTGCGGCTCGAAGGCGTTCACGCGTCGAGCGACGTGCCATCGCGGCTCGATGAGCCGGACGCGCTGGAGTTCAGCGTCATCCTCACCGGCCGCGACGATGTCGGCGGCCTGCGGCGCGCCGCCGCGTCGGTGCTGCGTCACGCCGGTCAGCACGAGATCGAGGTGATCGTCGTCGACAACGCTTCGTCCGACGGGACGAGCGAGTGGCTGGATGAGCTGTCGCGCGGGGACGAGCGCGTGCAGGCGATCCGCGGCGAGCACGATCTCGGCACCGGGGCAGCGCGCAACGCCGGCCTGCGCGCAGCGCGCGGACGCTACGCGCTCCTGCTGGATACAAGCGTGGAGCTTGCGGGTGACGTCTTCACCGCGCTGGCGCAAGCGCTCGATGACAACGAGGCGGGGCTGGTCGGCGCGTTCGGCGTCACGACCGATGACCTGCGCGACTTCCACGACGCGCCCACGGCGGACGTCGACGCCGTCGAGGGCTATCTGATGGCGCTGCGTCGCGAGCGTGTGCGCGAAGTGGGGCTCATGGACGAGAAGTTCCGCTTTTACCGCCACCTCGATCTCGACTACAGCCTCGCCTTCCGCGATCGCGGCTATCGCAATCGCATCCTGCCGGACCTGCCGGTGCAGCGGCACGCGCACACCGATTGGGAGCGCACGCCGCCGGAAGAGCGCGACCGGCTGAGCAAGCGTAACTTCTACCGCTTCCTGAAGAAGTACGGCCACCGCGAGGACCTGCTGGTAGGAACAAGGAACCAGGAACACGGAAAAAGGCGCTAGCGCCGGCGCTCATAGCTAACGGGAAGCGCCAGCCTTAATACTTTCGTCTACCAGATTCTTTATTCTCGGAGCGCTGCTACATGACTGAGAGAAGAGATTGGCTCGGAGCCAAGATGGCTACTGGATATAACCACGTTCACCGCATCCAAACTGAACATGACACACTCGTTAATGGTCAGTACTGCCGCGTATTCCACGAATTGAATTCAGCAACCGGATATCTTAGCCTAAAGGTCGACTGCGGCCGGCCAGCGTCGCCAGAATGGAGTATCCATGCCGGGGAAGCCCTGTATCAATTTCGATCTGTTCTGGACAATTTGGCCTGCCTGCTCACCGAAAAGAACGGCAACCCAATTGGGGATCACACTGAGTTCCCAATCTTTCTTGAACGAGACAGGTTCTGGAATGACGATGGTTCCCTTAAGAAGAGCATCGGGAAGCGAATTGGTGGAATGTCCCACCAAGACCAAGTCGCTGTTGAGCGGGAGCAGCCGTTTAATCGAATCGAAGGACCACCCGAAGACGATCCACTTTGGCTTCTTTACCAGCTGTCGAATTATGATCGCCACCAGTTCGTGCAGCCAATGGTACTGAGCACGTCCAATGGATGGATTGAGTTTCGGCCTCCTGATTTTGCCAGGCACGTCACCCAGGTATCCACGCGTTTCGGTCCGTTTGACGGGGAGACCGAAATTGCGCGTTATAGCGTCTCTTACGACGGGCCCGAGATTGCGTTGGCAGTCGAAAGCCACGCTGCGTTCGACATATCGTTTGGCAACGAAGGGCCGGCTGCCGGACGATTAGTTATTCCAACACTCAAGAGCATCGGGCTTCGCGTCGTCACAGTCTTGGCAAAGCTTAGTGGGATTGAGCTCCCCTCGGATTAGCCTCGCCGTCCGGCTCCGGACCTCCTACGAACGCAAGAAGTCGATCATCAGTTCGTTCACGCGCTCCGCGGCGTCGATCTGGACCCAGTGACTCGCGTTCGGAATGCGCTCGACGCGGATGTTGGGCACCCACTGCTCGAGGCCCTCCGTGAGCCGGATGCCCAAGTAGGGATCTTCTTCGCCCCAGATCAGCAGCGTGGGCGCGTCGATCTGGCGCAGCATGCTCGACGCGAACGGGTTGCGGCGCACCGCCGCACGATAGTAGTTGATCCCCGCGCTGAGCGCGCCCGGCTGCGCCAGCGCCTGCTTGTACGCCGCGATGTCGTCCTCACTGAACGCGCCGGGCCGCTTCGGTTCGCGCCGGAGCACGTTGTCGATCAGGCGATACTGGCGGAAGCGGATGCCGGCCTCCGGCAGCCAGGGGAGCTGGAAGAAGAAGACGTACCACGAACGAAGCAACTGCCGGAAGCGGCGCAGCTCGCGGTTGTACGCTTGCCGGTGCGGCGCATTCATCACGATCAGCTTGTCGACGACCTCCGGGCGGAGCATCGGCACCGCCCAGGCGACGGCGCCGCCCCAGTCGTGACCGACGACCGTCGCGCGCGATTCGCCGGCGTGCTGGATCAGCGCCGCGACATCGTCCACGAGATGCTCGACGCGATAGCTGCGCACGCCGCGCGGCTTCTCGGAGGTGTTGTAGCCGCGCTGGTCGGGGGCGATGACGCGGAAGCCGGCCTCGGCGAGCGCGGGAATCTGATGCCGCCACGAGTACCAGAACTCGGGGAAGCCGTGGAGCAGCACGACGAGCGGCCCCTGGCCCTGCTCCACGTAGTGCAGCCGGACGCCGTTCACGACGGCTTCGCGGTGCGTCCAGGGCTCGTTCGCGCTCACGCGCCTAGCCTATCACACAGGCGAACGCGTCGCGGCGGCGATGAACGTCCTGAGGCGCACTTGCATCTCGCGCACGGTGCGATCGAATGCGCGCAGCTTCTCTTCGTCTGCTCCCTGGACGGCTGCCGGGTCGACGAAGCTCCAGTGGATGCGCTGCGCTCCCTGAAACACGGGACATTCTTCCGCCGCCGCGTCGCACACGGTGATCACATAGTCGAACGTTTGGCCTTCGTACTCGGACACGCTCTTCGATCGCTCGCTCGAGAGATCGATAGCGAGCGGCTCGAGGACGCGAACCGTGTAGGGGTTGACGCCTTTCGGATGCGTGCCGGCGCTGTGCACGTCGAACGACTCGCCGGCCATCTGCTTCAACAGCCCCGCACCGATGATGCTGCGGGCGGAGTTGCCCGTACAAAGGAACAGCACGCGGATCTTTGCCATCTGTCACCTTTCACGATCCAACCGTTTGATGATCCCGGGACTGGCGCCAGCGGCGGCGCCCAGAGCTACGCTCGTGCCGATGCTTGCGCCGTGAGCTCCTGGTAACAGTCCGCGCAGAGCAGCAGGAGCAGCTCCGGATGTCCTTGCTCCATGGCTGCGTGCTGGCTGCTGGGAAGCGGGATGTCCGACTTCACCGCGTGGCGAGCGCAGACCGCTCCGCCGCACTGCTGGCAAACTCCGACGGCCGCCGTGAGTTGGTAGTTCATCAGCCATGGCTTGTAGTCGATCTTCGCGCAGTGGTAGCAGCTCATGGATTTGTCATCCTTATCAGCGTTCTGCTAACTGAGACGGGCTCGTTGCCACATGCAGCTCGCTCCCGGGCGCGTCGAGGCCGGATGCGCCGAAGAACCGCCGACCAGCCCAAAGGGACACATACACAAGCGCGACCAGGGTCGGAACTTCGATCAACGGCCCGACGACCGCGGCGAGCGCCTGGCCGGAATTCGCCCCGAACGTGCCTATGGCGACGGCTATCGCCAGCTCGAAGTTGTTGCCGGCCGCCGTGAATGCGAGCGTCGCCGTCTTGGGATAGGCGAGACCCTGCGCCCGGCCCCAGGCGAACGCGGCCGTCCACATGATCGCGAAGTACGCGAGCAGCGGAACTGCGATCCGTGCGACGTCGAGCGGCGCCGATGTGATGGCATCGCCCTGGATAGCGAAGAGGATCACGATCGTGAACAACAGGCTGTACAACGCGAATGGCCCGATCCGGGGAAGGAATCGCTGTTCGTACCATTCATCGCCCTTCCGTTTGCGCCCGACCAGACTCGTCAGGAATCCCAGCACCAGTGGAACGCCCAGGAAAATGAGCACCGACTTTGCGATGTCCCACAGCGCGAAGTCCACCGCCGTTCGATTGAGACCCAGCCAGGCGGGCAGAACCTTCAGATAGAAGTAGCCGAGCAGCGCGTATATCGCGACCTGGACGATGGCGTTCAGCACGACGAGGACGGCTGCCGCCTCGCCGTCGCCGAGGGCGAGGGCGTTCCAGATCAGCACCATGGCAATGCAGGGTGCCAGGCCGACGAGGATGATGCCGGTCCGGAACGCCGGCAGGTCCGGCAGAAAGATCCACGCGAGCGTAAACATCAGCGCAGGCCCGACGGCCCAGTTCAACAGCAGCGAGGAGAGTACCAGAGGCCGGTCGGCGGTGACGCCGCGCAGCCGGTCGTAGCGGACTTTCGCCAGCACGGGGTACATCATGCCGAGCAGGCCGATTGCGATCGGCAGCGAGGTGGTGTCGATCTTCACACGGTCGAGCTGGTCGTTGAGGCCGGGAAAGGCCCGCCCGAGGGCCAAGCCCGCGACCATCGCCAGGCCAATCCACACGGGCAGGAAGCGGTCGAGCGTGGAGAGTTGGCCGAGGATCGAACCTTCGAATTCGCTGTGGGGAAGGGTTACTGCTTTCAATGGCCGAGAGCCTTGCTGGTGTGGCGGCGGCGCTGGCTGGCGGCGGTAATGGGGCGTAGCGCGGGGGTACGTCTGCTCATAGCGCGACGATCATTTGCTTCAGCCACAGCAAAACCTGGCGATTGATGCAGTAACCGGAACGCGGGCCGGGGCCGCATTGCTCGATGAGCCCGGCGTCCTTGAGGACGCGGAGGTGCTCGGAGACGGTCGACTGCGCGAGAGACACATGGCGGGTGAGGTCCATGCAACAGGCGTCGCCGGCCTCGGCGAGAGTACGGACGATCTCGATGCGCGCCGGGTGGCCGAGCGCCCGCATCATCGTTGATAGCCTATCGATGTCAGTCTTAACAGAAGTCATACCATCGCCATCTTACGATGTATTTAGCCTCCCAGGCAAGCTCGCAGGGGACTTGACAAGCCCCTCCGGGCTATATATAGTCGTCGTAGGTATACGGCACAGAGGCATCCGAGGTGTGGGTATGGCTGAGCTCATCGAGAAGGACCTGACGGACAAAGACTACTGGCGGCTGCTCGCGAGCCGGGGCACGGGGCGCTTCCTTGTGCTGGCTGCGCTCAACGAGCGGCCTCGCCACGGGTACGAGCTCGCTCGGGCCGTCACGACCGCCTGCGATGGCTGCTGCGAGCCATCGGATGCGATGATCTACCCCACGATCCGCGAGCTGACGGCCGGCGGCTACATCGTCTGCCGCGCCGAGATGCAGGGCAACCGCGAGCGCAAGGTCTGCGAGCTGACCGATCGTGGGCGGCAGGCCTATCGCGCTGCCGCGGACGTTTGGAGCTCGGTACTACCGGCGCTGCAGGACGCTGTGAGCGAGGGACTCAAGATCGAAGAAGCGATCCCGGCACTCGAGTAAACCAGCAACCAGCGACTAGCAACCAGGAGGACCACAATGACAGACAGAACAGCGGAAGAGATCAAGTCGGCGGTCGTCGAGCGATACGGCTCGAGAGCACGGGAGCAGCTCGCGAAGAGCGAGGCGATTCCCCTCAGCGCCACCGGCGGCGACGCGAGTTGTTGCGAGCCGTCGGCGCCCGCCGAGGAGACATCCTCGTGGGCGGAGAAGCTCTATTCCGCAAACGAGCTGGGCGCGCTACCCGAGGAAGTCTCTGAGCTATCGCTTGGCTGCGGAAACCCCACGGCGATCGCCGAGCTGCGACCCGGCGAAGCCGTGCTCGATCTCGGCAGCGGCAGCGGGCTCGATTGCTTCCTGGCCGCGCAGCAGGTCGGCGCGCAGGGTCGCGTCGTCGGCCTGGACATGACGGACGAGATGCTCGCGCTGGCGCAGCGCAACCTGGCGAAGGTCGGCGCGGCGAACGTTGAG